>CABUOQ010000001.1 GCA_902493275.1 uncultured Bacillota bacterium
TTTATTATTAACCTTTTTTTCTGCTCTTTTTATTTCATTTTGCAACATTTTCAATTTGCTTCTTTTTGTTGCTTTTTCATTTTAGATTAACAGATAAAACGATTTTTATTATTTATTTTATTTAGATTTCAAAGCGATATATCAAATCATCTATTTTCTTTGATTTTCCATTTAAGGCAAAAACATAGCCACTTAAAAAATCGATGATTCTAAATGCTACATTTGAAGGAAGATTTAGCACATTTACAATCACGGGTTGATCGGTGGATATCTGCTTTATGACATTATCTATTTCTTTAAATTCTTTTATGATTATTACTTTGGGTGATTTAATTATTTTAGTGATATTTATTATATTTTTCATTTATACGAATTTCCTTAAAAAAGATAATGCTGATTTTTCAAGGCGCGAGACTTGCGCTTGAGAAATTTGATACATCTTAGCGATTTCTACTTGAGATTTATCTTTAAAATATCTTAAAACTATGATATCTCTTTCTAATGTTGGTAAATGTTCTAAACCTTGTCTTAAAGATATTTTTGTCAGTAATTTTTCATTTGAATTATCATTTTCAGGAATGATATCCATTAAAGTAAGCGACTCGTCATCATCATTCCTCAAGGGTTCATTTATGCTAGACAAAGGCATATTGGCATCTAGAGCTTCAATAATCTTTTTATGATCAACTTCAAATTTTTTAGCTAGTTCATCAACTGATGGAATATGACCATATTCATTAATTGAAACTTCTTTTTCTTTTAGAACTTGATATGATAAATCTTTTATTTGTCTAGATACCCTTAAAAAGGAATTATCGCGCAAATATCGCCTGATTTCACCCTCTATCATCGGAACTGCATATGTTGAAAATTTAACATCGTGATCCAATGAAAAATTATCGATGGATTTAATTAATCCTATTACCCCTATCTGAAATAAATCATCAAGATTATCACTTCGTTTTTGAAAGCGATTTACGACTGATAAAACTAATTTTAAATTTCCGTTTACTAATTGATCTTTCACCTTTTTGGAGGCGTTAGCATGATATTCTTTTAGTAGAGCAATTGTTTTCTCATTTGAGAGAATATTTATTTGATTTGTATCGATTCCGGTTATTACTACTTTATATTTTGCCATTTATTATCACCAAAGGATATTGTTCCCTTGATGATATTTTTTAAACCTTCATTTGTTCTTTTAGATTATTTTTTAACTTTTTTATGATTCTTTTTTCAAGTCTAGAAATATATGATTGAGATATTCCTAGCTTCTCCGCGGTTTCTTTTTGGGTTAATTCTTCATGATTAAAAAGACCAAAGCGAAGCGATAATATTTCTTTTTCCCGCGGTCTTAATGATTCTATAGCCAGATATAATTGACTCTTACGCTCCTGATCGAATAAATCATCTAATACTTCATTTTCAGATAATGACAAAATATCCACTAGCAATAGTTCATTTCCATCATAATCGCATTTTAAAGGTTCATCTAAAGATACCTCAGAACGCGATTTAGATTTTTTTCTTAGATACATTAAAATTTCATTATCGATGCATTTGGAAGCATAGGTAGCTAATTTAATATTTTTATCGAGTTTAAAAGTATTTATCGCCTTAATTAAACCAATAGTTCCAATCGATATCAGATCTTCCAAATTTGTTAGATCATTATCATATCTTTTAGCAACATAGACCACTAAACGTAGATTATGTTCAATTAGTTTATTTCTACCACGAATATCTCCATTTAAATAATCATTAACATATTTATCTTCTTCTTGCTTTGTTAATGGAGGAGGTAAATTCTCAGATCCATTGATGTAATTAACTTCTTCCTCATGAAATATGAGCTGTCTTATCATACTTAATATACTTTTCATTTTCTCACCTAAAAATATATTAGTATTTCAAAAGTAAAATATTTGTCGAATTAAAATAAATATGCATTTAATAATAAGTCACATCCATTAAAGTCGTCATTATCAATTAAGGCTAAATATGAAAACTTATATTCATTTTTCGCGGATGTATCAATCAAACATTCGCATAATGGACAGAGTTTGTTTCCAGAGATAGTTTTAAAATTACCATTTAATTTAAATAACGAGGTATCTAGATCAAATTTATTTTTGCAAGCAAATATGACTGGATTACCATTAAATGTAGAGATATTTCCGCTATCAAAATAGGCTAAAGTCTTATATTTTTTATTGTTAATGACGATGATAACTTCCTCTTTAAATTTATTTAAGCGATATAATTTATCGACAAATATCGTAGCAAGATAAGTTATTATGATTAATAAAGGATATGATAATAGTGAAAAAATTCCTATTTTATCGCTTATAATTAAAACATATTGATAAAGTTTAACACCTTTAAAAGTAAACAAAATAATGATTAGAGAAAATAGTTTATAAAATAAAAATAATAAGAGCTCCTTTATAGAAACTTTTCTATATTTTAATGAAAAAAATATTAAAATTAAAACAATGTGAATTGCTTCAATAACTAGTGGATAAAAATATAGATTACATAATGAAAGACAAGATATAGTTCCGATAATTAAATAATCATAAAAATGATATTTTTTTAAAAGAACATTTTTTAAAAAATATAATCCAGATACTCCTTGAAAAAATAATAATACCAAACTTAAATCAATGTAGACTGACATTATCTCACCAAGTAAATTGTATACTTAGCAAATTAAAAAAATTGTCGCAATAAAGAAAAATAAATGTCAATTACGACATTTATTCTTCATCTTCGTTTTTATTAGTTTGATTTAGATGTTCTTTATTAAGAAAAGATGGCAGAATCATATCTTGATCATCATCTATGGTTGTTTCATCTTGAGTGATGACTGGTTGAGTCACCGGAGGAATAACATTTGGTTCTTCTAGTGGATCAAAATCATTATCAAATTCTGTAGCTACAATGGAAATTAACATTTGATCATTTAATTCAGGATTTTCTTGAACACCAAAGATAATGTTTGGTGTATTACCAGCGGCTGAAGTTACATAATCAATGGAGTTTTTGACTTCATCTAGTGAAACATTGCTACCGCAAGTGACATTTGCAATAATCGAATGAGCACCTTTAATTGAAGCCTCAAGAAGAGGTGATAATAATGCGCTTGATGCGGCATCATTGGCTTTTTTAGGTCCATTTCCCATACCAAATCCAATAACGGCAACGCCTTTATTCTCAAGAGTGTTTTTAACATCAGCAAAGTCGAGGTTAATCACACCTGGAACGACAATTAAATCGGTAATAGTTTTTACTGATTGAGCGAGTACTCGATCTGATTCTGCAAAGGCTTCACTAATTGGTCTAGTACCATTCATCATCATTAATTTGTCATTTGAAACGATGATTATTGAATCGACATTTTTCTTTAACTCTTGAATACCATCAATCGCATTTTTTCTTCTTTTTTCGCCTTCAAATTGGAAAGGTCTAGTGACGATGGCGATAGTTAAAGCACCGCATTCTTTAGCAACACTAGCAACAACTGGTGCAGCACCGGTTCCTGTTCCTCCACCCATTCCCGCGGCGATAAATACCATATTAGCGCCTTGAATTATCTCATATAAATCATCTTTTGATGCTTCAGCTGCTTTACGTCCGACTTCTGGATTTCCGCCAGCTCCTAAACCATGAGTCACATCGCGACCTAAAATAAGACGGTGCTCAGCTTTTGAAGTTGCTAAAGCTTGAGCATCGGTATTACATACCCAGAATGACACTCCACGCATCTGCTCTTCAACCATTTGATTAACGGCATTTGAGCCTCCACCACCACATCCAATTACAACAATTTTCGCATATGATTCAAATGCATCTAGATTAAATTCTTCCATATTTTTCCCCTTTATAATTCTTCTGTTATATTAAATTTACTATTTTTTTTGCTATCGACTCTAGTAACTGAGGCGGTAATTTTATCTTCTTCATCAATTCGTGGTTGCTCGGACCAATATTTGATGATTCCAAGAACTGCTAGTAAGCCTTTATCCCTCGCTCCAAGAGTTGGTATTTGATAATTAATTATTTTTCGATCTAATTCATCAGCAATTAGATTATCGATATGGTTTAATTGCGAAGTTCCGCCACATAGTACAATCGGTAATTGATTATTATCATCGATAGAAAATTCTTCGATAATCTTTTTTATTTCATCTAATGCTGGTGTTAAACAAGTGGCAATTGCATCGGATAATTTATCAAAAGTGATATCATTTTTAATGTAAACCTTGAAATTTGGATCATGCTCTAAGCCATATTTTACTTTTATTTCTTCGGCTTCATTAAAAGATATTTTAAACTTATCAGCGACGAATTGTGAAATATCTTTTCCACCAAACCGCATCATCGATGACTTGATGATAGTCTTACCTTGCTGTATATGAGAGATTGTTGTTAACGAATGACCGATATCGATTAAGATATATGATGGTGGCATACCATCAAAAGTTGAAAGATACAAACTTATTGCATATGGTGATATAGTTGAATAACGTAAATTGAGATTCGCCTTTTTTATACATGCGCAAAACTGTTGGAATACTTTAGCGCTCATAGCATAAATTGAAGCATGTAAAGAAAGAGCTTCTGAGGTCTTTCCAATTGGCTCAGTATCATAGCGCTCATTATTATCGATTAAATAAGAATCTGGAACGATATCGACAATTTTTAAATCCTCTTCTTTGAAATTTCTCTTTTTAATTTGAGCGATGATATTCATGGTATCGACATGTCCAACGATGTCATCGCTACTAATTGTTGTCGTAGAGCCAGAATCAGTGGCGCAAGCTAAAGAAAATGGTGGCAAAATTAAGCTGACATCCTTAATTTGCGGATTAATATTCAATTTCTTTGAAGCTTCTAAAACAATCTCATTTAGACATTTTGTAACTTCATCACTTGAAATTATTAGTCCATTATTTAAACCTGAACAAGCTTTCTCAAGGGTATCTAAAACATAAATTTTACCATTTATTTCTGAACCGACTATTAGTTTTATACTTTGAGAGGTTAATTCTATACCAGTATAATAATTATTTTTATTCATTTTGCATCTCCTGTTAAAATAAATTTATTCTCGTTATAAATAAGCTTTAAGGCATAAAAATCAATATTTTGGTCGCCTAAACGCATATTTAAAAGATCATAATCACGCTCAATCAAAGAATAAAAATTCTCCATATTTTCTTTCGAAAGAAAATCTATATATGAATTTGGATTTAAATCTTGATTACAATATAATTTTACACGTAAATAATAAGATTTGCTATTCTCTTTTAAATAATATGTAAAACATTTTTGACTATTTTCTGCTTCAAGATACGTAATAAAAGGAGATGTTTTATTTACTAATGTCGAGATATATAGATATTTGTATATATATGACGTCGAAATATTCTCATTATAATTAATTAAAGTTGGTAAAGTCGATAGTTCGATTCCATGTTTAGTGATATATGATGATATTAATTTATTATTTATTAGTTCATCATCAATTAATTCATTATAGATGTTATAATATTTTCCTTCATTTTGATAGGCAAAAGCCTTTTCTTTAATATTCACTTTCATTTTAAAAGGATTTATATCCACTTTTGCCTCTGCGATAAGCGGATGATTAATTAATAATTCATCAACTTCTTTAACATCAATGCTATATAGTGAAGTGTTTTCTCGCTTATTTAAAATCTCATAAATATCACTTTTATTTAAATATATATTTCCATCAATTTCCATATTTTTAATTGATGATAAAGGAGTTAAAATATAGATTGCAAAAATACTAATCAATAAAAAGGCGACACAAAGGCGTATAAAAAAAGAAACTGTAATTTTTCTATTTTTATCTTTGATTTTTTGTGTAAACTCGTTATTTAAATCTAATTCCGTATTCTCCGTCATCATTAATCACCACTATTTCTAAGTCTACTGTAACACCTAGATAATTATATAATACACATTTTAAAGTGGTAATTAAATGCAAAACATGTAAATAATTTGACTTTTCATTTACGATGATAAAATTCCCATGATTAGATGAAATTTTGACATTTTTATCTAAATAAAATCCTTTTAAATTTAATTTATCGATGACTTTTCCAATTGAAATATTATTTGGATTCTTAAATGTTGATCCTAAAGTCATAAGATGTTCTTTTTGATGTTTATAACGATATTGAATAGCCTTAATAAAGTCGGTTTTTATTGCTTTTTCATCTTTATAAACTTTCTTAAAATATCCTCCAATTATGAGAATATTATTTCTTTTTAACGATGATGAGCGATATGAAAAATTTAATTCTTTCTTAGATAAAAAATGAAATTTTCCATTTTCAAAGACTAAAATTTTTATTAAATTGTCGCTGATGCATTGATTTAAAAAAGAAGAATTATTGACGATACTCCCACCTAATAAACCGGGAATTGTTGCTATTTTTTCAAATCCAGACAGATTATATTTACATAATTTATTATATATATCAATAAGTCTGGCACCTGCGTAAATAAAGTACGAATCATTGAAAAATATGATGTTATCTTTTATGAATTTAATGTAGGTAATTGGCGTATAATTAAAGGCAAATAATATCTTGCTTGTAGATGATATAGCAATAAATTTGTCCGGTAAATTAGACAAATAATTTAAATCATCAAACGTTATATATCTTTTACAAATGCCACCGATTTTGATATAGGATATTTGACTAAGATCAAAATTGTCAATGATTTTTATCATATTTAATTTGCATATACATATTTAATGACGGATGTTCTTTTATAAAATATTTTTGATTATCTTTTTCTAGAATACTAAATGATGAATGTTTGAAATAATCGATTACTCGCTGAATTGAATCATCACTATAATTATCTTCTTTTATCATCTGTAAGGCATGATGTGAATATAAATATTCGACATTTCTCTCTTGATGATTATGTTTAACATAGGGCGAAGGAATCGCGCAAATATAGCTTCGACTAGCTAATCCTTCCATTAAAGTTGAAGCTCCTCCGCGACAAAATAAGATTTTTGCACTTTGATACAAATCCTCTCTTTTAACGACATCTTTAATTAATACGTTTTCTTTATTAATTAATTTTTCTTTAGCGTATTGATAGTATTTTTTAGAAGTAACTAGTAGATATTTATCATTGGTGTTTTGCTGTTTTAAATAGCAAATAGTTTTTTCTAATAATGTTTTGGAGCCTAAAGAACCAAATATAAAGCAGATATAATTCTTATTATTTTTCTTAGTCGATATATCTTCGCATACTGGATTACCGACGTATAGTATTTTTTGATGGTATTTTTTATTGTCGGTTATTTTAAATGTGGTGAATATTCTTTTCGCCTTTTTTAAACTATATTTATTTGAATCACCAATATCAACATTAGCCTCATGAAGATATAAATTATGACAATTTTTGAGTGTGGAGACAAAAAAAGTTATAAATCCTCCAAAGCCAATGATAACATCATAATCTTTAATAATTTCATTAACTTCCTCTTTCGCGGCAATAGTTTTAAGAGGATGTTTAATGGCATTTTTAAATGATTTAGGGATATCAATTAATATTAAATCTTTTGATGGAATAATTCTTTCTTCAATCTGGTTTTTAATTCCTAAAAATTTAACTTGTTCACCAACTTTTTTTAAGAAATTAGAAAATGCTAATCCAGGATAAATATGACCTCCTGAAGAGGAACATACAATTAAGAATTTCATTTTTTTCCTCCAATCACGATTCCGCATGCTAAGGATAAAGATATTAATGATGAACCACCATAACTTAAAAATGGTAGGGTGATTCCTGTTACAGGAAATAGCGCTGTAACTACGCCCAAATTGATAATCACTTGAATTGCAATTAAGGAAATTAATCCCATCGATAACAAATAATTAAACTGATTATGATTATGTTTAGCAATCTTATAAAGATTATAAAATAGTAAAAAATAGGCGATGATGATTATCACTCCTCCAATAAAGCCTAATTCTTCGACAATTATTGAAAAAATGAAATCTGTCTGCGGTTCAGGAAGATAATAATATTTTTGAACTGATGAGTTCACTCCTTCACCAATTAGACCACCTGGACCTAAAGCAAACATCGATTGAATTATTTGAAAACCAGCACCTAAGGGATCGCTGAATGGGTCGATGAAAGAGACAATTCTTTGTAAACGATATGGCTCAACCACAATCATGGCTACGACTAAAACTCCAACTATTCCTCCTCCGATTGCAAAGTATTTTAGGGGTAGTTTAGATAAAAAGAAAATGATAATAACCGCACCAAAAGTCACCACTAAAGTACCAAAATCAGGCTGCAACATTATTAAAACTCCACCGATTATCATGACCATTAATAATGGTAAAAATGTTTTTAAAGATTGACTTTGATAAAAATGGTTAGCCAAAAAATCACTGACAAAAACTATTAAAACAATTTTATATAACTCTGATGGCTGAAATGATAAAGAGTTAAATCCAAGCCAAGATGATGATCCGCCTTTTACAATACCAATACCTGGAATTAAAACCAATATTAAAAGGATATTGCAGATAATTAAAGACGGAATAAATAGTTTCTTATATTTTTTAATATCAATTTTAATACCAATAAACAAGGCAGCAATCGCCAAAATAGCGTAAATTACTTGTCTTTTTAAATAATAGAATTGATCATTATATTTATATCCTGCCCAAATATTTGAGGCATCAAAAACAATATAGATTGAAAAAATGATAAATGATAATGTTAATATTGTTGCGCTTAAGCGATATTTATTTAACTTGTTCATCTCTAAAATATATTAAGTTGTGAATCAATTTATGAAATATTTATCAATTAATAATTCATAATAATTTCCTCGATCTTCAAAGTTTTTAAATTGGTCATGAGAATCGCATCCCGGTGAAAAAATTACATAATATTCATCTTTAATCTTTTTTAAGTATTTAAAAATTTCTTCAAGATTATTGAATAATATCCCCGATATTTCGCTATTTATTTTTTCTTTATCTTGACCATAAATTAAAACTAAATCGTGATTTTTGATTTTAATTTTATTAAATGATGCTGATTTATGAATGCCACCTAATATCAAGATTTCTGGATATTGATAATATGTTAAATATGCAAATTCACTCGCATCAGCACTGGTTGATTTAGAATCGTTTATAAATGTTAAAAAGTCTACTTTTTTAGATACATTTAAGCGATATTTCACCATTTGTAAATCAGATATTGATTTAGATAATTTCTCTTTATCGATATGGTGTTTTAAAGCATAAGTATAGGCATAAAGGGCATATTCAATATTATATTTTCCCGTTAATTGATACTTTATTTTATCTATGAATTCATCATTATATTGACAATTTTTTATGAATAATTCGTTAGTATTTAAAATATAAGGCTCATTAGCGCATAATAATAACCCTCTTTTTTTCGCGGCGAGATAAAATGTTTTATCACCATAATAGTTTAAATGATTTTCACATATACTCGTGATAAATAAATCTTGTAATTTAAGATATTTACTATCTTCGATTTGAAACGATGATAATTCAATAATAACATAATCATCTTCTTTTATTTTATCTATCAGCGATATAAGGCTTATACCAATATTGCCTGCGAGAAAAGTTCGATATTTATTCTTTAAAAAAGTTGCTAAAAAGTTACAAAATGAGGTTTTGCCATTGCTCCCGGTAACTCCAATTAGATGTGTAGAAGATATTTTTGAATATGCAAAGTCAATTTCAGAAATGATATCTTTACATAAGATTGAAATTAATCGATACTCTTTGCTGTCTTTTTTTATCCCAGGTGATTTTATTCCAAAATCAAATAATGGTAAGTCACGATATAAATCTTCATATGATAAGTACTTTTCATGAGCAATCCTTTTTTGGTCATAAATCATATATTCGTCATTATTCTTTTTTAAATACTTTTCAACTTCAACTCCGGTAATACCAAATCCAATAATTAAATATTTCATATTATTAATAAACTTGCTACAAATGATAAGATATAACCAATTACAATAAAGATTAAGACTACTTTTTCTTCAGAATAACCTTTTAATTCTAAATGATGATGAAATGGCGCCATTAAAAATATTCTTTTTTTAGTGATTTTATAATATATAACTTGGATTATAACTGATGATGTTTCAATTATTAATAATAATCCAGCGATAACTAACATTAATTCTTGATGCAATACAATCGCGGAACTGGCTAATATTGAACCCAAATATAATGAACCGCAATCGCCCATAAATATCTTTGAAGGATGCATATTGAAAATTACAAATCCGATACTCGAACCAAAGCTTGCGACAAGTAGTAACCCTAGATGAATTTGTGAGTTTTTAAAAGCATAAATGGCAAAAGGCATTATGGCGACAATAAATAAACATGTTGCTAGACCATCAAGTCCATCACTTAAATTCATCGCATTTGAGGTTCCCACTAAAATAAAACTTAGCAATATAATGCTAAAAACACCTAGATTAAGGCTAATTGATAAAAAATGGACCTTTTGAAAATCGACGAAATTATATCCTAATCCACGGAGAAAAAATAACGATAACAGCACTTCGATGAAAAAACGCACACTATCTTTAGCGCCGTGATAATCTTTTTTTATAACTTTCAATAAGTCATCGATAAATCCTAATACAAAAAATGCACTTATCAAAATAAAGACTAAGATAAATTTTTTATTTTTAAAGATATCGATATTAGTAATTAATAAGGATAAACTGCACGAAAGATAAATTCCAATTCCACCTAATGTGGGCGTGGATGATTTATCTTTATGAATTGAAGATAATTCTTCGCGTTGAGGCTGAAATAATTTCCGCTTATTTTGGATTTTGATCAATATTATATTGAATATTGATGATAAGCTGATTGAAAGCAATAAAATGATTAGGACTTGAATAACTATAGGTGATTGCTTAAACATTTTTTAGCTACCTCATAATCATTTAAATGAATCTTTTGACTACCGATATATTGATATTCTTCATTTCCACGACCCATAATGACGACAATATCATCAATATTAGCTTGATTAATCGCGTATTTAATCGCATCTTTACGATTTAAAATAATTTTAAAATGCTCTTTATCATCATTAGTGATAGCTCTAGCTATTTCCATTGGTGATTCACTACGTGGATTATCATTGCAAACAATAGTCATCTCCGCATATTTTAAGCAACTTTTTCCATATAAGCTGCGCTTTGTTTTATCTCGATCACCTCCAGCACCAATAACTGCAATAATTCGATTTTG
This sequence comes from uncultured Bacillota bacterium, assembly GCA_902493275.1. Lineage (GTDB taxonomy): Bacteria > Bacillota_I > Bacilli_A > RFN20 > CAG-449 > CAG-449. The sequence goes on from CABUOQ010000001.1 coordinate 11,355, forward strand.
TTTTAAAAGTGATAATTGTGATAAAACATTTTCAACGCTGCTTGGAGAATGTGCATAATCAATGATGATGTATGGTCTAAAATTGATTACATCTAATCTTCCTTTTACAGAATGAATCTTTTTTATTAAAGTAAATAAGTTGCGATAATTTAAATTTTTTAAAAATTCAATTAAGAAAACGATATTAATTCGATTCTGCTTAAATAATAAATGACAATAATAATCCTCATTTTTATATTTAAACACTTGATGTTTCAAGTTCATATTTTTAAGTTTAATATCCGCTTCATCAATGATAGTTAAATTAGTGGCTTTTTGAAATAGATGCGGATATTTGTCATATGCTGATTTAAGAATAAATTTCTTCCCTTTAATATTTTCTAAGAAGAAATTTATCTTACTCAGATGATAATGATATAAATTATCATAATAATCTAGATGATCACTATGTAGGTTAGTTAAAAATAAATAATCAAATATTTTTGAATCAATTCGTTTTTGTGATAAACCAATACACGAAACTTCCATGATTAAATATTGATAATTCATCCTTTTGCACAGTTTAAAAGCGTTAATTATCTCTTCTGGGGATGGTGTTGTTAAAGATGTATAATAAGTATCGTTATGACGCTGCTCATTGCTGAGTAAGAGACATTTTCTTTTTAATGAAGTTAACCCTTGATAAATTATATCGGCTAATGATGATTTACCTTCTGTGCCAGTTATACCAATTATTTTAAATGGATGTATTTTATTGAAATAAAAATAATCTAAAATATCAAAAACTTTATCTTTTAAATCTTTAATATAAATGTAATCTGTCATCTCATCGTCACTTAGAATAAGGCTGCAATTAGAGATGATAGTCGGAGTTAATAATTCATTGGGATTAACATTTTTACCTCTAATTAAAATAAGAACACATCCAGGGTATGTTCTCTTGGTTGATGTTGTTATTCCAGTTATTTCTATTTCAGATTCAACATTAATATTTAAATATTTTCCTAATTCATTTGTTTTCATATAATCACATTCAATCATATGAATTGATAAATAAAATTATTTCTTTAACGATGAATTTTATGGCAATAAGGACAGATTATATTGCCAAGTTCATCAATATCAGTAATATTACGATAATATAAAACCTTTTCTTTATAGCGGTTAAAATCATTTTCTTTCAAGTGTCCTTCTATCTTTTGTAATTTCAAATTGGTGATGCTTGTTGCAAAGAAATCTTTTTTATTTTCTGGACAATATATATCTAATATTGACAGACGACAAGTTTTACAATAATAATCATAACTATTATTTCTATTAACAATTTTTGTTAATGGATAGCCACAAAAAGGACATATGTTTTTTTCTGAATCAACTTCCAGCATTAACTTTAATATCAATTGTTGAATACGTTGAAAAGAATTAATGTTATTGATATTAATAAAAATCCCTGAATCATCTTCTTTATCTGTGAAAACAATATCATTATCATAAGTATTATTAATTGCTTTATAATTCATCTTACAAAATGGTAGAATAAAAATCGTTTTCTTTACCTCTTTTTCAATTTCAAGAGAAATATAATGAAGTTCATTTTTAATTTTTGTTTCAAGAATAATTAACCAATTTTTAAATTTAAAAACAAGATGTGGATTATAAAAGTCAATATCTATGTCATTTGCAAGCGTAAAATTAAAATGTAAAAGAGCAAAAATAATTAACATTTCACAATAATAAAAATAATTATCACTAGCGATATCTTCAACTAGGCTAACTAATTGATGGTTATCTTGAAAAAAAACAAATAGATTATATATGCGGTGATAATCTTTATGCATCTTTAAAATATTGCTTTTATGAAGTTTGATTTCCCCTTTTGGAATCTTAACATTTTTATATAATGGAGATTTTAATCTAATTTTAATTGAATTATCAATAAAAGATAGTTTTTCTAAGCATCGCTCCGCAATAGCGTAATATTTTTCAAAATTGCGTATATAACCAGTATGTAATTTTCCAATAGCTAAATAATATTGAAGATGATTTAACCTTTCCAACAAATTAAATTGTAAAGAGTCATTCGCATATAATAAATCTTTTAATATCTGCGTATTTCTTTTAACAAAACTCATAATTTGCTTGATTAAGGAGATAAAAACTACGTTTTCATAAATAGAATAGTTATCTTGGCTATTAATAGTAAGTAATTTATTAGGTTTTATTTTATTATCTTCAATGTCAGAAAATAATTCACTATGTGTTGAAGCGTGAATTATTGTTTGATTATTGATCAAATGTACTGATTCAACTGGCAAAATTTCAAAATTATCTTTTAGATGAATGATTGGTCGTGCAAAGATGCGCTTAATCGCGGGTAAGACTGCGATAATTCTATCACATATCAATTCAATTTCGTCAAATGAATAGTTCTCTTTGGTGGCAAATAAGTCGATATAATTCATGATAGCATAATCAAACTCCAAAGGATTTAGATGATTATGTTCATTAAGAAATACGCCGACAGATTGATAATCATCAAATGCATCTTGAAGAATTTGGTTTTGATTATCAATCATAATTAATCCTCATTGAGCTTAGAAATAAATTCGCTGCAGCGATAAAGTTTCAATCTTTCAAATTCATCAATTAATTCTTGTTTATTCTCGATGCTCTTATATTCTAATTTAGAGACAACCTTGCTTAAAAGGATTTTCTCTATCGCATCATTTATCACATCTTGAGGATGATCAAAACATGAGCAATATACTTTTACAAAATCCTCCATTTGTTTAGCAATACGGTTACCGAAAGAAATATTATATGGTATTAATAATTGTTCTACTTCATTAAATAAAGGATAATTTTCAATTTCAAAGTTAATACTCTCTTTAGCAAAGTTAATAAGTTTAATAAAATCATTATACGAAACAAAGCGTTTATCTAAAGGATTATTATATGAACGCATCTTTTTAGCGCGTCTATTGAAATTCATCGTATGAGCACGGTCATACACTTTATCAGAAATTTCAAAAGTTGATTCATCACGATTCGCAGTTCCAATAAAATACACATTTGGTGGAATTCTAATTGTATGATCTTCTTTTAAACCTAAATATGAATGATGCACACCATCATAATCATTAAATAATTTTATATTAACAAGTTTAATTTCTCTTTTATCCTCTTCGTTTTCCATTAATGATAAGAAATCTGAAAAATAATATTCAATTCGACTTAAGTTCATCTCATCTAAAACGATAAAAGTCATTACATCTTGATTAAGACTAGCTTTATAAAGTGCTTGAGTAAATTTTTTAGGGGTATAAGTTTTAGAAAATTCATTATAATAACCTAATAATTCATTTTTATCACGCCAAGATGATTCAACTTCAATAATTTCACAATTGCCATTTATCGCTTCTAAAAATATTTTTGGCAGACTAGTTTTACCAGTTCCGCTCATACCTTGAAGAATACTCAACTTACAAGCACCTAAACCAGCGATAAATGTTGCGATATCTTCAAATTCATAGAAAAGATGTAATCGACTATCACGGGCATAATCAACTATAAAGCGAGTTAATGATGGTAATGATAAATTTGTAAATGAATATGCTCTTTTACTTGTTAGTTCTTCCTTGAATAGTTCTAATTTATTATCGATTTCTGTGAATGAAGGACAAGCATCAAAACAACTTTTTACAGAAATAGTATGATCATTACTTATTTGTCCATCAATAATCGTTTCGTTATTGGATAATGATTTTTCTTTATTTGATATTTTGGAAAATGGCGATAAGCTAATTAAGACAATTCCTAAAATTATCGCTGCATATAAAGCATATGTCGATTGACTTTTTATAGTGTATTTATATGACATTGAAAGTGATGGATAACGATTTCCGATAATGTTATTTATCAACTCTTCATTCATGTTTTGTACTATTTGATAATATGTTCCAAACAATCCCACTAAAAATATAAAAGTAATATTAATAATTATTGAATATAATGCAATCTTTTTAAACAATTTTGATTTACTCAATAATGAAGTCAATGAGAATATGAACATGACTGATGACATTAATATAAACGCTATAATAAAAAATGCTAAAAGTTCAACGCCCTCACCATAATTTGGATAATCTTTTAGTAATTGATAACCATTAATTGTAATTGTTTCTAATTGTATTGGTTCACTAAATGTAACTTCAATAATATTAAATAATAATCCAAGTAAAGCACAAGTAGTAAATAAAGTGACAAAAACCATCAATTCAATCTTATATATTAAAGTACCATCTTTTTTCTTACTTCTTACTGAAACTTGATTCTTGCCATAAAAATATGAAAATACAATGGTAATTATCGCCATTAATATTGGAATAATATAAGTTATGGTTGATATATCAAAACCGCGTAAATTATTAATAAAGGCGTATGCAATTGCAACTATAAAGTAAACAATAGATAGAATCAAATTAAGATAAACATTTTTTTGGCACTTACGTATAAATAAGTCATTATTTTTTTTATTATTTAATACAGAAGTAAAATTAAACATATTAATTAATAATATTATCAATATGACAACAAATGATAATAATTCTTCAAATACACCATTGCTCGTGAATAAAATATGAATTGGAATTATCGTTATCGATTCCATATATTCACTATTAATTGTAGCAAACGGAATAAATAACATCACAAATACACTTAAGAAACTGATAATTGTTGTAATAAATAATCCAGTGTTAGCTTTAACTAAGGATTTAAAAGTAACACTATCATCACTCCCGTTAGAATCACTTTTTAATATCCTATATAAGATACAATATATTATACCAATTAAACTAAAGATTAAATTAAAAATAATTAATACTATTGATCCAGTGGCCATTATTTTAATGATATTATTTATAATCAAGGAAATTATTCCAATGATAAAAATACAGATGAAAGATATCAGAGAATAATTATTCTTCTTTTTTCTAAATGCATTAATTACCCCAAATATCGTTAAAAAAATCGACACTAGAAATAAAATAAATAACACGACATAAGCAGCAACTTCATGAATTTCTAACGATGATAATTTAAATATAGATGATAATAAAGAACTATCGCTAGGAATAGTTTTTATTGATGCTGAAATAAATGTAAATAACAAACAAAGAGCAAAAGAGGAAATTAAAGTTATTTTTTTTATTAATGGAGTAAATATTTTTTTCATATTAAGACCTCGCTTATATTATTCTATCATAATTTAAATACCCATACAATTACTCTGTTTTGACAAAAAATTATATTTGTTTAATTAATAATTCTAAATATAAGTAAAAAAATGCGTTTATTACCCCAAACTAAAAAAAATCACTTTGAGAAATGATTTTTTTCCTATTAAATATTGTATATATAATTTATCAATTAAATTTTTCCTTCTTTAAAAAGTAAAAAATTATCTAACATCTCCTTGTTTATTGGGTTGCGGTATTCAGAAAATATAGTATCTATATCATCTAAACGAATACAATCTCTCCGATTTAATGATAATTCACGTTCAATAGAACGATCTTTAATTTTATTAATTATTGAAACCAAATCAGCTCCTGAATATCCTTCACTACGATTGATAATATCATCGATTGAGGCATCGCTATTATCAAAGACATCTTCGTGACCTTTAAACTCTTTTTTTATAATGAAAGTACGAGCTTCATTATCTGGAAGACCAACATAAATTGAAGTGTCAAAACGCTTTCCTCTTAAAAGAGCTGGATCAAGTGCCCAAGGACGATTTGTCGCCCCAATTATTACATGAAGTTTATTGGAATTTTTACTTGTTCCAAATCCTGATAAACATGTCAAGAATGTCGTTAATATATCTTTAGTATGAGTTGAATCGCTATCCTCACGAGAAGAAAATAATGAATCTAATTCATCAAGGAAGATTAAACATTTATCTAATTTATTAGCTTCATTAAATAAGGCCTTCATTTTTTGAGGACCAATTCCAACATATTTATCTAGAAAATCCGAACAATTTAAAATTGCATATTTACATTTTAATTCTCCTGCAATCGCTTCAGCAACGAAGGATTTACCGCATCCTGGAGGTCCATACATCAATATGCGGCAGCCAACTTCATCCTTATATCTAAAATAAATATCTGGATGATTAAGGGGTGTTAAAATATTAATATTTATCGCTTTTTTAACTTCTTTTAATCCAGCAACATCGTTTAAAGTAATGGAAGGAATTTCATCTTTAAAGAAGTTACTCTGGAATTCAGTACTAGAAGTATTTATCGGTATATTTTTATTTTGAGTTTGGGAAAATGGATTCTTACCTTTTTCAAGAAGCAGTAGCAATTTATTTAAAGATTCCATTTCTTTAATATATTTTTCTTTCACTTCTGGAATAGTGGTATTTTTTATTATTTCTTTTCCCAAAGAGATTGCTTGCTTTGTTAAATCGGTTCCAGTTTCAATTTCATTGCGCTTTAAAGCTTCTTGCGCTTTATTAATCGCTAGTAAATATGTTTGATTTTTAATAATAAAGTTGAAACCGCTCATTTTAATCCTTGTTTATTGCGTCAAAAAAATCATCGTTATTTTCAAGTTTAGTATTTTGTACATTGATATTTGAATCAGTATCGGTCATTAATCTTTGACGCAAAGCTGCGAAATCTTCCTTGCTTTTTGTCATTGAAATCGCTGGATTAACGCTTCCCATCATTGAAGATATCGCTTGCATATTTAGTTGACCTTTTAATAAACTTTTTCTAAATTTTGCAAAATCTTTGCTGTTTTTAGCAAAAGAAGGCATTGAATTCATTGTTTTTGCAGTATTTTTTAAAATAGGACGGATGCCTTCTACGGATTCCATAAGAGTCGCTGTTTTAACATATGTTTGATATTGAATACGAATCGTTTCAACCATTTTTCTAATGTCTTGGAAATAAAAAATTGAATTGGCAATTAATTCGAACCCTTCTTCATTATTATTGAGAAGCTCATTTTTAGCGTCTTTATAAAAATCATTTATTAAGGCATCTATGCTTTTAACTGTATTATTTAATTCAGCTAAAGAACGATTAGCATTCTGTTGATTTTCAATTCGTCTCATTTCTTTCTTGATATTATTCATAATTTGTCTCCTTTAATTTAAACCATGATCTTTTTTAAATTTCTCGATTAACATTTTATCCGCAATCTTGGTAGCTTTAGATGAATTATTTAAGCAATAATCAATGTGTTCTTGATTTATTTTCCAGTCTTCTACAGATAAGTCTGGATTATTATATAAAGCTTTTTGATACGATGATATAGAATAATCATTAACCATAGCGATAAAATTCTTTATATCGCGGTTTGAATAACCAATTAATCGATCAGCAAGTTTATTTAAATCGATATTTTTATCGATATTATCTTTGAATTTGCACTTTAAGGTTTGTAAAATTACCTCTTTTTCTGGTAAAGGTATTTCAATCATTAAATTAGCACGTGATAATACGGCGCTATCAAGTGAATAAGGTGTATTTGTCGCCGCGATTAATAAAACATTATTTTTTGTGGAAAAACCATCAAGCATTTGTAACAATGTTGCTACGGTTGATTTTGTAACTTCGGAAGAATTTGGACTATTACGGTCTAAAGCAATCGATTCAAATTCATCTAAGAATAAGATGCAGCGTTTATATTGTTCGCAATATTTAAATAAAGCGATAATATTCTTCTCGCTATCTCCATGTAAAGAACCTTTTAGTTGAGTACAAATCGCTGAGAAAAATGGAATGCCTAATTGATTTGATATCGCCTTAGCAAAAAATGTTTTACCAGTTCCAGGTAAGCCATAAAGCATGATAAAGTTTTTTTGTTTTACCCCTAATTTCTTTTTTAAAGCGATGATATTTTCATCCATTGAAAATTCACGTTTAATCAATTCTTTTTCATTTTCCATCCCGATGACATCATCGAATGTAACCTCATCTTCTGAGGTGGTTGCAAGATAATTTGTAACATCAATACCATTGACAATATTATTTATTTCATCTGGATTTTCTTTATTTTGTTCTTGTTTTTTTGTTGGCGTAGGCTTTTTTGTTGGCGCGGTTTCAACAACCACTCCTCTTTTAGCTTTTAAATCATCATAAAAAGGTCTAATTTTTTCAGCCTGAGATAAATACTTTTGCCTTAAATCTAAATTAAGACTCTCTTTTCCCAATGTATATAAGCATTGTAAAGCAACCTTAAGATATTCTAGGCATTTATCTTCATCACCTAGACGATAGCAATTCATGGCATTTTTATAATTATCGCGAAATTTTTCATCTAATTTATTTGCCATAAAAACCTCTATAAACTATCAATTTGATTATCGATTGATTCGATATCATCAACTACTTTTAAAACAGTTTCGTCATATATCTTCATACGATCATTGACGATATTATCAATTTCACTATCATAATCATTTGCTACTTGTTTATCAATTGAATCAACAGATGAACCAATATTTTTAAATACAGAGTCAAAAGTATTACAATTTTTTGTAAAACTCTTCTCAAAATCGTTCATCTGCTTTAAAGTCTTTTTGATTTCAGGATTCATTTGAATCTTGCCCGCTTCATTCATGATGGTGCCTAAAGCTGAATAGACTTCGTTTTTAGCAAAAGCTTCATTAATCATCATTTGGAATGAATCAACTTGATCTAATAATTTAGACATTCTCTCACGACGATATAAAGTCATTTTTAATTTATTCTTATAGTTATCGACTTCTGAAAGACGATGTTCTTTTTTGCATGTTACGATTTTATTAATGTAATTTTGGATGTTATTATCATATTCTTCAAGCATATCATTAATCGAATCTTTACATTGATTAATTTTTGACTCTATTTTTAATCTATTTGGCTTTTCTACATTTTTCTTATTGAACATAAAAATAAATCTCCTTGTCAATACTTATCAAAAATATTTTCAATTTCTGTATCGCTAATTTTTTCTTTGGTGTCAGGATTAGCAAAGTCATGACTAATATCGACATCGATATCTTTCTTTGGAGCACTTCTTTCTTTTTCACGATTGATAATGCTCATGCAACGATCGAATTGTTTTTCATCGATATTATTTTCACTAAGAAGGTTCATAAATTCATCAAATTCTTCTTCTTTAACTGAGAAAGAAGAGAAGTTATTAACGACCTTTTGAGTGTACATTGATTTTAATTCAAAAGCAAAATTCACTCTCTTTTGTAAAGATTCAATAATGCGGTTCATCGCTTCAATTCTTGAATTTAAAGTGACAACCTCAGTTTTAATCTTATCTTTTTGAAATCCTTCCGCAGTGCGATATTTTTCCTTTAAGAAAGCCATTTGTTTCAAAAGATTTTCTTTTCGAGTTTCTTGGGTGTGAAATTCTAGCTGAATTTGGAAACATTTTTGATCGGTAATCAAATATTGTTTATTTTTATATTCAGCTGTAGGATAACTTCTAGCATCGAATAATTCACTTAAACGCGATAAATAGTTATTAATAAGGATACTATCGCCACGATTTCCTTGAACTTCGATGAATTTTAATGTCTCCATGATTAAAGTATCAATATTTTGAGTTGCGATTAAATCATCGCTATTCGACATCTGTTTAAAATTAGCTAATAAATCATCTAGTTGTTCAATTGAGTTTTCATCAATCTTACCAACGGCGATTAAGCGTTTAAAGGTTTCTTTTGTCTTATCACAAATCATTTGTTTACGCATATTTGTGTTAACAGATCCTTTAGGAGTTTTTTCAATAGTAGGCATATCATATGGAGTCTTGCCGCTGCTATCAATTAAATTTTCATCAACTTTCTTTTTTCCAAAACCAAAAAATTTCATCTTATTATTCCCCTTTCTTTATTTTTGAACCGCAATAAGGGCAAAAAGCAAATTTAGCCGAAGGTAATTCTTTTCCACAAGAAGGACAATACTTAAAGGTATTTTTTTCATCATCCTTCGTGTTATTTCCTGTGATGTTTTTATTGATGTTTTCAGTTTTTTCTGTCACAGTGGAACGTTGTGCTTTAATCTTATTGATTTCAAAATCTCTTTGATCTTTTAATCTTTTATCTTCATTATTTCTTATTGGTTCATCTATTTCAAAAATAGCGACATTTTTAATTTTATCATTAACTTCTTTGAGTAGTTCTTCGGTGTCCTCAAGAGCATTAACGTGCATTGATGTTCCGCGACGAGAGATTCTTAAACCATAATTTCGAATCATTTTTGATGTCTTTTGACTATCTGTAACTAAATCATTAATGATACTATTTATCGATGCGGCCAATTCATCAGCGGTTGTATTTTCTTTGATATATTTTTGAGCGACTTCTTTAATTTCATTTGATAAAGAATCTCTAAAGCGTTTAATTATTTCTGCTTCAGCGTCACTAATTGAAACTTTGTTATCAAACAATGATGCAAAAGCAAAGCGATCAAAAATTTCAAGATAAGTTGTACCCACTAAAGAAAATGTAGCCTTTATTCTTCGATCTTGAGCTAATGAACATGAGAAAGTTCCACCAAAAAATGGCACTTTTAACAAAATATCATCAGTTGTGAAAAGATAAGCATCACATTGTTTTAATTTTTTATTAGTTAATTGTTCACGCGTGAATGAATATGGATTATTATTTCCAGGAAACTCCATATTTGGTAATGACGACAATATTAAAATTGAATTTGGTTTAACAATGAAGTCAACTTTTTTCTTTGAAATGTCTAGATTTACTTTTTTAAATATTAATTTTTCACTTTCTTCAAGTCCAATGGTAAGTGTCTCTTTAAATAAACTCATATTTCCCTCCTAAATACTTTTTAATGCACTGAGAATTGCTTCTCCAGTTACACAGAAACCATATCCACGAATTTCTTCGTATACGCAATTTTGATTCTTTTTTAATTCACTAAACGTGGTCATTCCCACAACATTTCCTTTAGCATCGAAAACAGGTCCGCCGGAATTACCATGATTCAAGGTTAAAGTAGTTTGTAAAACTGTAAATTTTCTTTTTCCTCCAGCATTATATTGCGGGTTTGCAACTGCTCCTTCAGTATAAGTAAATTTATAATGCAATGGATTACCAATTGTGAAGACTAGTTCGCCGATTTTTGGTGCTTCTTCTTTAATTTTTAAAGCGTTTACCGAGCTAGGTATAAATGAATCAACTGGTTTTAAGATTGCAATATCATCATCAGCGTCAAAATATACTACTTTTAAGGTTATATCTGGTAAGCTAAGTGATTTTGCAAATTCACAATTTATTTTTGATGGTGTAGGCAAATATTTATTTTTATCATTACAAACGACATGAGCGTTAGAAATAATATATCCTTGCTCACAAAGCCATCCAGTTCCAGTATAAAGCATTATTCCTTGTTGATTACTTAGTTTAACTACGGATAATACGCAGTTTTCAACTAATTTACTTTTAGCGTCTGAAACTGATGAAAGAATATCTTTGTCATTTACGACTTCTTTCTTATCTATCGAAGTATTTCTATATCCACAAAATGGACATATTTCACTATCGATAAACTCACCACACATCTTACATTTCATCATTGTTATCTTCTCCTTGTTTTCTATCATCATATTTATAATCAAAATATTCATAAGCTTTTGGAGTAATAATTCTTCCTTGAGTAGTCACTTTTATAAAACCAAGTTTAACTAAATATGGTTCATATTCTTGATCAATTCTATTCGGTGATATATTTAAGGCCTTTGAAAGCGTTTCTAAGCCACAAGGTCCACCATTATATTTTTCAATCATCGTCTTGATAATTAAGCGATCTTCGCTATTTAATCCTAACTCATCGATTTCTAACATTTCAAAATATTTATCAACAAGTTCTTTATTAATTTCAATTTTTAAGGCTTCAATTTTAGTTTTAGAATCAAGGACTCCATTTTCATCAATATGATTTTTTTCAGCGTAATCCACTAGTGAATAAGAAGAAATACCTTCCACGAATGAATTGGCGATTCGCGGAATCATTCTTGTTCTTTTAGCAATATATAAAGCGAGTTCTTCACTAATTGTCATCCCAAATTTATTAAAGGATTTTTGAACGATAGTCGATATTGTTTCTGGAGTATACTCTTCTAAAGTGATCTTTATAGGTAATTTAGAATAAAATGGCTTTAATAATTTACCAGACTCCGTCGTGGCACATATAAGTGTAAATGGTGGAATTTTAACTGTTTTGTTTTCGAATTGACCATTAGTATTTGCCAAAGTGTGGACTTCAAAATCTTCCATCGCAGGATAAAGTAACGTCTCAATTAATTCAGTAGATAATTTATGAACTTCATCAAAGAACAAAATACTATTAGGTTTAAGATTTAAAAGTATCTTTTCAAATTCTTTACTTTTGATGGAAGTAGGCAATTCTTTAAATACACAATTCATTTCGCTAGCAATAATTTTAGCTAGGGTAGTCTTACCATGACCATATGAACCACATAATAATACATGTGGTAAAGATGTATTGGTTAATAATGCTCTTTTGATTGGTAAACTTAAAGTTGCAATCGCGCGAGGTTGACCGATATAGTCAACTAATTTCATCGGACGAAGCTGCTTATTAAAAGATGTTTTATCATCCTTAGTTTCTTTTTTTTCTTCATCAGTTTTAGGATTATCTATTGTCTTATTTTTAGAATCAACTATTTGATTATCTAAGGTTTTATCTTCATCATCAGAGGTAATTTCATCTTTAATTTCCTCTTGATTATTTTCTTTTGCTAATTTTGACTTATCAAGTCCTAAAATTTCGCAAGTTAAAGGGCTAATTTGATGTATTTTTAAATCTTCTAAGACGGGTAAAAGTCTTTTTATCGATGTCACACGCTTAGCGATTTCTTTTTCATCTTTCGTCATTTTTATCTCATTATTAAGAGAATTCAATAAATCGCGTAAAAGACTGATAGAAAAATCGTATTTCTCTTCATAAATCAAATCTTTTATCTTACTTAGCATTGTTAAATATTTTGACATAATTATATCCCTTTATAAATTATAGTTTAAATGATAGTTAAAATAAAGTATCAATTTTAATAAAGAGTAGTTTTTTATGTCAAAAAACGTAAAAAAAGGATATAAAAGCTTATATATATATAATTATCCCAGTTGTATCAATACAGTTCCGCCTTCTTTTACCATCTCACCAACTCGTGGTAACTGATCAATTACCATTTCACCTTCACCTTTAAAAACAAATGTAAAATATTTTGATTTTAATTCACTTTTTTTCTTGCCGATATAATTTTCAACTGGATAAGTTTTTTCATCCATCCAAGTATACTCTCTTTCAACACCGGTATAATCTTTTTTTACTTTCAAAATACTTAGGCTATCTTCAATCATCCTGCCCACGATTGGACCGACAGTGGTTCCGCCATATTGAACGCAATTATGCGGCTTTTTTATTGCAAAATAACATACAACTTTGGGATCATTCATCGGTGCACCAGCAATAAAAGAAAGGATATATTGCCCATCAAGATAAGATCCATTTTCAGCAATCTGACTTGTACCAGTTTTTCCACCCACTCGATAACCATCCACGTATGCTTTTCTACCTGTTCCTTTAGCGACAACACATTCTAAAGCATAACGCATCAATTCTGAGGTTTTATCCGAGATTACCTTGCGTTTTGGATTTGATATATTCTTATATATTGTCTCGTTATTTATCGGATTAACGATGCGGTCAACAATATGAGGTGAATATAAATTTCCTCCATTTATAATGGCTGAGAACGCTCTAATTAATTGCATCGCGGTAACTGAAATACCTTGTCCAAAACTAGTTGTCGCTTGTTCTAATAAATTAAAATTGTCATACGAGAAGAAAATACCTTTATTTTCACCTTGAATATCGACGCCTGTTTTTTCTAAAAAACCAAATTCTTTAATGTAATTATATAGTTTATCTTTTCCAAGTCTTCTTCCAATCTCAACAAAACCGGGGTTAGATGAATTCTGTAAAACTTCTAAGAAAGTTTGTAATCCGTGGCCACCTTTTTTCCACGATTTAATTCTTTTTCCTTCCACGATTTCATAACCTTTATCGTAATAAGTATCATTAAAAATATCAATTACACCTTCATTAATCGCTGAAGCAAAAGTAATCGATTTAAATGTCGATCCAGGTTCGAAAGAATTATATAATGGTAATAAATGATTATATAACGAAGAGTCATATTGTTGATAATTATTATTGTCATAAGTCGGTAGATTACCTATTGCTAATATCGAACAATCTTGTGGATTAACAATCATTCCCATTACTTCTTCTGGTTGATATAATTGATATGCATTATATAATTCACGATATAAAATATTTTGTAAATCAATATTTAAGGTTAAAATTAAATTCATTCCATCTGCTGGTGCGATAATTTCTTTCTTGGTCTTTGAAAATATGCCACCCTTTGCGTCTAAAAGATAGCTTAAATAACCTTTTTTTCCTTTTAAATAATTATCATAATAACTCTCTAATCCGGCTAAGCCTTGATTATCGATGCCCACAAAGCCTAATAATGATGATAATTCTTCTTTATAAGGATATGTTCTTTTAGAATCATCAACTAAGTACAAACCTTCTTTGTTATCTTTTTTTAAGATAATTTCATTATCTTTAGAAATATGAGAGGCATACTTAGGAAAATCAGTAATAGAGACATTACTTTTAAGACGCTTAAGAAAATAATCGTCATCAACATTAAAAATGCGTTTTAAATATGATGCTGTTTCCTCTTTGTCTTTCACCTGATTAGGAATCGCATATAAAGATACGGTCGATTGATTATAAGTTAATGGACGCTTATCACAATCATAAATAATTCCCCTAGAAGCTTTTAAAGGAAATGAACGTTGATGCTCATCGTCCGCAAGTGAAGTTAAATCGTTATATAAAAATAAGCAAGAATATCCGAGTTTTACTGTAATTGCCCCTAGAAGAAGAATGGTCACTACACAAAGAACTTTCGCACGTTTAAAAGAAATATTATTAATCATATATTCAAAAGTATGATTTGAAAAGATTAATAATTACTATTCACAAAGCAATTTTTCAATTTTAAAAGATATATTTTTTCCCTTTTTAAAATCATCTTTGCTCATTGTACCAAGAGCGATATATTGCTGGTTATCTTCCAAATCTTTAGCCAAATTAAAGCCGATAAAACTAGCAAAATCGTTAATTCTACCACGAATATGTTGTTTATCTGAACCAATCTTATAGATATGTTCACTAGATAATTTATAGCCAAAACGAGGCTCTTTGAACTCGATACCATATGGTGATAAACTTTTAATAAACATATAATTTTCAAAAGTAAAATCAGTATACTCAATTAAAAGATAATCTTCGACTTTATCGACAATCTCTTTATCAGAAGCATAATTTAATAGGGCTTTTTCAAACATCAAATATTGTTCTTCATTAAGTGATAATCCAGCAGCTTCTTCATGGCCTCCATAAACTAAAAGATAGTTAGATAACTCTTTTAAGGTCATTGATAGATCTAATCCTTTTAAAGAACGCGCGGAACCTTTAATAGTTCCCTCTTTTGTTTTTGTAAATACAAAGGCTGGTTTATGGTATTGATTAACTATTTTCGCTGCAACAAGTCCAATTACTCCCTCGCTTATTTCATCGTTACGATAAATAATCACTTTTTCAGACTGATATTTGTTAATATCGATATTATTTTGTGCTTGTGATAATAAGTCTTTACGCTGGTGATTGATTAAATTTATTTCACGAGCGATATTATTAATTTCTTTTTTATCAGTTGACACTAAAAATCTAACCATATCATTAACACTTAAATCTTCTTTAATGCGTCCAAATGCATTAATTTTTGGACAGATCACAAACCCTAGTGTCTGCTCGTCGATAAAATTATCATCGTCGCGTAAAAGATTAAATGGATATTCTGGATGATTATTGATGACTTTTAAGGCTAATTTTAATAACTCGCGATTAGCATCTTTAATTGGCATCATATCAGAAACCGTTGCTAAAGCTGCTAAAGATAATAAATAATCGTCGATTCGATTTAAAACTTTGCATGAGATCATGAAAGCAATATAAGCGCCACATTGTCGTAAATTCATATGCGCTTTTTTTAAATCAGGATGAATGATTATATCAACTTTAGGCAATTCATTAATAATTTCATGATGGTCCGTTAAAATTACATCAACTTTATTTTCAATTAAATAATTTATTGCTTCTATGGCGCTGACACCATTATCAACCGTAATGACTAAATCATAGCCTTTATCAACTATTTGTCGGCTGCGATTTATGTTAATTCCATAGCCATCAATATATCTTGAGGGGATATAATATCCAACTTTCTTATTTAAATATTGGAACATTTTTACTAAAATTGAGGTTGCAGAAATACCATCGCAATCATAATCGCCATATATCATCACTTTTTCATTGTTTTCAATGGCTTTAAGAATTCTCGTAGCGCATCTATCAATATTGATAAAATTATCCGGTGATTCAATATCCTCATACGATGATTCTTTTATATATAGAGGAAATTCATCCTCTTTAATATGTAAATATTTCAGTAATCTTTCTTGAAAAGTATTCATAATTCTCCTAAAAAAAGTCGCACAAATGTGCGACTAAATATTAATCATTAATTCCAGGAATGATAATTTCCTCAGGTTCAGCACCTTTATTACGATTTGCCTTTGCAAGTTTTTCACGCTTTGCTTGTCGCATTTGTGCTCTCTTAGATTTAATTTTCTTAAACTTGAAGGTGCGTTCTATCCATAAATGAAGTGGAATAACTGCGAATATTGCCAAAGCACAACCAATCAAAATTGTAATTATAGTTGCCGCATAAATTGGTGCCATGTTCATAAATACTAACGAACAAACAGCTAATATGCCTACAAAGGTAATTGCTAGAGCAACCATTTGTTTTATGCTTGATTTTAAAGATGCAAGAGCAATCTGTTCACGTTGATCGTATGTGGTAACTTTAACTTTTGATTCATTCTTTAATTGACTGATTCTATTTCCAAGTGGGATTAATAAAATTGTCATAAATAATAATCCAGCGACTACACCAATTCCAACATATTGAGAAACTGGTATACGTGTTAAAGATAAAATTCCAAAGGCGACAAATCCACTTACGGCAGTATTTACAAATGCTGATATAGCATATGAATAACGATATCTAATAAAGAAATAGACTAATGCGATACCTAATCCAACAGCTGCTAAGACTAAAGTATTGTTAAAGTCATTAGTTACAACTGAAGAATAAACATTATAGTTATGAACGAATACAGTGTTGTATTCAATATCTTCGCCAGTAACTGAATATACAAGTTTTTCTAATGAATCGAATTCAATATCATCTAAGCTACGATTTAAATCAGCGTAGAAGTATAAATAATTCTTCTTTTCAGCATCATATGGGTTTGTTTGATCGGAGACAGTCCAAGCATTAACAACATCGATGTTTTCACCTAAATTCTCGATATAAACAACGAAGTTATCTTTAGCACTTTTATCTTCTGCACAAACATAATTATCTGGATATGTTCCGTTATATTTTGAAGTGAATAAGAATTGATCAGTAGTTCTAACTTCAACTCTGGCATATGGTTCTCTATTTGTAAAGTTAAATACGCTAGAGACGCTACCAAAGATTGCTAAAGCCCCGGTAGAAATTACAATGGCGATCAAAGAAGTGATAAATGTTTTTTTGCCATGTTTTTTAACATCGATCTTTTCAAGTTTAGAAACAGGTAATTCACATTCAGCATTTCCATCTAAATCTTCGACATATTTTTTATTGATTCTAAATAAATTAAGCTTATTAGAAATATTTGAATTTAATAAGAAATTATTTAACACTTTTCCAAGTAAGAATACAAATATAATAGTGAATATTGATGAGAATATAAAGAACAATGAGAATGATTGAACACTTGTTCCAGAGATTATCGCTAGGACAATTCCAACTACGAATAGCATAATTGTTGAATCAACAGCAGTTGAAACAGCTTTTCTAAACCCTTCATTTGATGATTTGCCAAGCGCACGGCCTTTATAAGCTTCTTCTCTAGTTCTTGTATAATATAGACACAGGATATTGCTTGCAACACCTAATCCAACAATGAGCGATAAGATCATAACTGGGCTTACTTGAATATTGAAGAAATTGAGAATAATTAAATCAAATAAAACTGTTAATCCCATTCCTACACATCCAGAAATTGCCATTAATCCATAGCAGACTAGTAAATATATGAATGTTACTAATAAAGCGATAGAAGCGCAAATAATCATTAATGTTGTTGCACTATCACCATAATCAGCGCTTATTGAACGACGATATACTTCGGTTATCTCGCAATCAAGAAGATTAGAATTAAATAATCTTTCAAATGATTTTGCTGATTGAGCATTAAATTTAGCGGATGATGCAGCGCTTGAAGCATAACCATATACGCCGAATTGTAAATAATATTTATTATCTTCTTCATAGAATTTTGTATTAGCATCTTTGTTTGCTGTTTCTTCTTCAGAAGTAGCTTCAGAAAAATCTAAAACGGCTAATACTTTTCCTTGAGCTTGAGTATTTGTTAATTTGGAGTTATCCGAGATGAAATCGTTATCTGTTAAATTTTCAAAGTCAACATCATCTGGTTTTCCTTGCCATAAAACTACTAAACCATTCTTTTCATCTTCATTTTTAGCGTTATCTATAACTTGTTGGAGTTCGCTGCTTGCCTCGATTTTTACAAATGCACTTGAATTATCATCAAAATCATAAACTGCAGTATGACGTTTAATTAATTCAGTTCCATCACCAATAGTAAAACCATTTGTTGTAAATAGTGAAAACTCACCACTTGCCATAGTTGATCTAAGAATATTATCAATGTTTGACGCATTTCTTGATCCTAAAGATATCTTTACTCCATAAGCATGATTTGGATTATCTTCTACTCTTTCGATTTGATAACTTGTCGCTCCTGCTTCTTCAAGACGTAAGCCGAATTCATCGACAATACTTTCAAGATTCATCTCCCCACCACTATTATCGGTGATGTGATATAGAACTTCTGTTCCGTTATCAAATTCCTTTGACCAGTTAATACTTTCTACTTTCCCTTGAATACTAAAAGTAAAAAGTCCGATCATTGATAAAGCTAATACTATATAAGCAATTAACCGACGCATATTTTTTCCTCCATAGTTCTAAAATTTAAGAAATAATATTAAATTTTAATGTATATCCTATTGATATCTATTTATATAAATATAAATAAATACACAATTGCTTTTTTAATATACAACGAAAAAAACTCTTTTTCAATATTAAGGGAGATAAAATGAATAAAAATTCGTCAATACACAGTTTAATTTATTTAATGATTATCGGAATGCTGACAAAAGTAATCTCAATGTCAAGCCGCGTAATTATGTCAAGAGACTTAGGACTTAATGCCGTAAGTATTAATTCTTTAGTAAATCCATTATTTGTCTTTGGAATTACAATCGCGAGTTTTTCCTTGCCAACAACAATTGCTACTTTAATTTCTAAAAATCCTCAGAAAGCCAAAAAAGTATTTTTTTCTTCAATGTTAATAACTTTAGCGTTTAATATTTTAATCATCGGATTAATCATGATTTTCGGTAAATACATCGCAAATAATCTTCTGCATAATAGTGACACTTATCCATCTTTAAGACTACTTACAATAGTAATTCCTTTAACATCGATATCAAGTATAATTAAAGGATATTTTATCGGAAAAAAAGAAGTTAAACTCACATCGACTTCTTCTTTAGTTGAGGAATGCTCTAGACTTTTAAGTTGCATCTTTCTAGTTAATATTTTTCTTTCACAAGATGATTCAATAAAATCGACATTTTTTATTGTTTGCATGATTATCGGTGAAATAGTTCAAACATCTTATTTAATTTTAACTTCAGGTAAAAAATACATTTCTAAGATCAAAAAAATAAAAGGAATATTAAACATCGAAAATTATGAATTCAGCGAAGTGTTAAAATTATCTTTTCCTATGACTTTATCGCGTCTACTAACCTCATTTACTTATATGTTAGAGCCCATAATTATTACTAGTTTACTATTGAAATATGGACATACCAGTGAAGAAATTACCTTAAACTATGGGATTATTTCTTCTTATGTCATGCCTTTATTACTTTTACCAGGATTCTTTTCTTTAGCGATAAGCAATTATTTACTGCCTAATCTATCATCATATATCGGTAAGTCACAAATTGATAAAGGAAAACATCTATTTAATCAAGCATTAATTATCACCTCAATTATTGGAATTATCATCTCAATTTTATTTTTCTTTTTTGGTGGTAATCTTTTAAAGATTATATATCACGTCAATTTCGGCGATAGAGAAATTCGACTTCTAGCTTTTCCATTTTTTATCTATTATCTTGAAACACCTGTCAATATGACAATGCACGCTTTATCATTATCTAAACAAGCATTTGCTTCTTCATTTTGCGCATCGTTAATTAGAGTTATTTTACTCATTATTTTCGCAGAACCTTTTGGTGTGTTTGCCGTATGTATCGCCACTCTTTGTTCTTGCTATTTAGATGTCATCAGTAATTTATATTTAATTAGAAAGTTTTTCAAAGGGCACAATAAAAAGTCCATCGACTAATAATTGGGCAAAAAATATCTCTTCGATTTTA
Organism: uncultured Bacillota bacterium; assembly: GCA_902493275.1. Lineage (GTDB taxonomy): Bacteria > Bacillota_I > Bacilli_A > RFN20 > CAG-449 > CAG-449. The sequence continues at coordinate 32,159 of CABUOQ010000001.1, forward strand.
TGATAGCCTAATTTTGATATCGCACTTAAAATAAAGTTCTCATCTTTGTTAATCATCTTTAATCCTTCTTCATTGATTTTTCCATCGATAATTAATGGTTCTGGATATTCGATTAATAAGTCTTTTTTCTTGATAATATTTAGATTACCATTTCCTTCTAGAATTGCATATTCAACCTCAATTGGTGATTGAATATCTTTATTTCTGAGTTGTAACATCAAATCATGAATATTGTAACGATTCTTTTTCATCGCTTTGTAATCAATTTCACCTTTGAATATTATATATTGAATCTTTCCTTCTAAAAACCTCCTAACTTTAGGTATTTTTAATGATAAAAGAGCTGATAGAATTTCGAGCACAACAATTACAATAACTGGTATGACAAAATGTAAAATTGAAGAATTAGGGTCGTTTAAAGCAAGTGAAAATAATTCGGACATAATTAGAAAAATAACCACATCAAAAATCGATACTTGTGATAATTCTCGTTTGCCCATAATTTTTAAGATGATTAATAAAAATACATATGCGAATATCGTTTTTAAAATTAAAATAAAAATTTCATTAAAATTCATAATTTATCTTCTATATTTCCATTTCTGTAAATATATTTTCTTAGGTGATCATAATGAAAAAATATTTACTTAACTTTAGTATGTCCTTTTTTTGCAGTTTAATCGTCGGAATTATTGTCTGTCTAGTTTTAGCAATTTTAAAAAGCAATAATTCTTTAGATGATAATGCTTCAAATATTTGTTTAACCGTGTTAACAATTTTGCTCTTTTTTATCTTTGGATTTATCTTTTCTTTTGCCCAGAAAAAAAGAGGCATTATCAATGGTCTCTTTCTATCGGCAATATATTTAATTATTTATTTTATTTTAAATGCACTTAACATATATCAATCGCCTTTATATATAACTATATCTCGAATAGCCTCAATCATGTTAGGTTCACTATTTGGAGTTAATTTAGCTTCTAAAGGTGATCGAACAAATTAACTTTTAAATGCTCGTATGCTTTTGGTGTCGCTACTCTTCCACGTGGAGATTTATTAATTAAGCCTAATTTTAAAAGATAAGGCTCATAAACTTCTTCTAGATTTCGTACTTCTTCACCAATTGTTGAAGCAAGCGTTTCTAATCCAACTGGACCACCATTATATCTTTTTATTAGTGCGTTCAAATAACGGATATCGATTTCATCCAAACCTAAACCATCAATTTTTAATTTATTTAAGGCTGAAACTGTGAGGTTCTTATCAATAGAATTTAAATTCTCATAACTGGCAAAGTCACGAACACGACGATATATTCTATTAGCAATTCTCGGTGTACCGCGTGAGCGAATCGCAATTTCATTTGCGGATTCATCATCGATAGGTAAGTTAAAAACTCGAGAAGTTCGTTTAACAATTCGCTTTAATTCATCAATCGTATAATAATTTAAGCGATTTACAATTCCAAAACGATCTCTTAATGGTGAAGAAAGATCGCCAGGTTTTGTTGTTGCACCTACTAATGTGAATGGTTGAAGACGAATGGTAATATTACGAGCATCTTCATCATGACCAGATAAAAATGTTAGACGATAATCCTCCATCGCTTCATAAAGAATTTCTTCTACAACTCGTGGAAGACGATGAATCTCATCTATAAATAAGATATCACCTTCACCTAAAGTAGATAAAATAGCTGCTAAATCACCAGGTTTTTCAATGGAAGGACCATTTACTAGACGGATGTGTGTTCCCATTTCGTTAGCAATTACATATGCCAATGTCGTTTTACCAAGTCCAGGTGGACCATATAATAGAATATGATCTAATGGTTCGTCACGATTTTTAGCCGCATGAATAAAAACGCGTAAATTATCTTTAAAATCCTCTTGACCAACATATTCTTCTAAAAATAATGGTCGTAAAGATACATCTACAGTCTCTTCATTTGTCTCTAATTTTGGGGTTAGTAAATTATCCATAATCATTTTCCTATTCTCTTTAATGCTTCATTAACAATCTCTGAAGCAGATAATACTGATGGAATCTTTTTTAAAACATCGTTAATTTCTGCGGATTTAAAGCCAAGATTTTTCAAGACATTTTTCGCATCTTCTTGCTCCTTATTTAAGGTGATGTCATCTGGTGCAGTCACACTTGTTAGCACCTCATTTTTAAGTGATCCATTTAAATCTAAAATAATTTGTGCAGCAGCTTTAGGACCAATGCCAGGCAATTTTTTTAAAGCCTTGACATTACCTTGCATAATCATTTTTACAAATTCATCAATTGTTGTTCCCTTTAAAGCATTAACAGCTGTTTTAGGACCAATTCCCTTAACCGATATTAATTTAGTAAATATTTCCTTGCTTTTTAAATCTTTAAAGCCCACAAATAATTCATCATCATCTCTAACGATGTGCAAAGTATAAACCATGCATTCTTCGCCAACATGAAAATCGTTACGCGAAATAATTAAAAATTCGTAACCGACATCATGAACATCGATTACCGCTATATCTTCTTTAACTTCAACTATTTTTCCTTTTAAATAATAATACATTTAACTAATTATCAAGAAAATCACATATAAGACAATAACTATTACCAAGATAACAAGCATTGTTTTAAAGGTTAGATTTTCGCTTTCTTTCATAGAATTATTATAAATAATTTATTCGATATTTACTATAAATTTATTTATAGAGTTTGTTTTTTATAAAAAAACAGCTTCTAAATTTTAGAAACTGCTTAATTATTAATTGAAATATTCAAATTCAAAATCACACAATGTGACGATGTCACCATCATCAAGATTCATTTCATGTAAGGTATCATCAACACCTAAATTTTTCAAAATTGAGATTAATTTAGAGATACCTTCATCGGTTGAAGTATTTACTAAGGAGTAAGTTCTTTCAATTCTTTCTCCTTGAATGCGATAGGCATGAGGTCCAGTTTTAACAATTTCGTAATCCTTTTTAGCGTCCAACTTCGCGTTGTAAATCTTGATTTCTTCTTGTTTATCCTCATATAAAGGAAATGCAGGAGCATTTAATAACAATTCATAAGTATAATTTAATAATTCATTGACATTTTCATGCAAAATGCCCGAAATTAAAAATACATGATAGTTGTCTTTTTCTAAAATAGCTTTTATCTTTTCAGCTTTTTTTCGACTTTCCTCATCTTCTACTTTATTGATAACGACAACCATTGGTCGTTTGATAAGATTAAAGCCATAATTTTTAAGTTCATCATTAACTATTTTAAAATCTTGATATGGATCTTCATGCTCAATATCAAGAACATGAATTAAAACTTTACATCGTTCAATATGGCGTAAAAATTGTAATCCTAAACCTTTACCTTCAGATGCACCTTTAATTAATCCGGGTAAATCCGCCATCACAAATGAACGTTGTTCATCAAGACTAATAACTCCTAAATTAGGAACAATAGTTGTAAAAGGATAATCGGCTATCTCTGGCTTTGCAGCTGAAACCACACTTAATAATGTTGATTTACCAACACTTGGAAATCCTACTAGACCGACATCGGCAAGTAATTTTAATTCTAAAGTTAAAACTTTTTCTAAACCAGGCAAACCATTTTCTGCTACACGTGGACAACGATTACGTGACGAAGCAAAGCAAGCATTTCCACGACCGCCACGACCGCCTTTTACGCATAGATAGGTTTGACCTTCTTTTGACATATCACAAAGAAAAGTATGACTTGGCTCTTCAAATATCACTGTTCCAACAGGAACATCAAGATAAATGTCTTCAGCAGCAGCGCCATACATTTTTTTAGCCATGCCCTTTTCTCCATCTTTAGCGACAACTTTACGCGCATGGCGATAGTTGATTAAAGTCGAAGAAGCAGAGGAAACTCTAAAATATATCGAACCACCACGACCGCCATTTCCTCCTGAAGGTCCACCACGTTCAACAAACTTCTCATGATGAAAAGCAATGGCGCCATCACCACCTTTACCAGATTTGACTGTTAATTTTGCTTTATCGATAAACATAAGACTACCTCCTATCTTTAAAAAAGCCACCGTTTAGGTGGCCATATTAATTATTATTTACTTTCAACTGGATAACATGATGCTTGTTTTCTGGTTTTGCCAACTCTTTCAAATTTAACAATTCCATCAACAGTTGTATAAATGGTATCATCTCCACCACGTCTACAATTTACACCAGGATATATTTTAGTACCACGTTGACGATAAATGATCGAACCTGCTGTAGCAAATTGACCATCGGATTTCTTAGTGCCTAATCTCTTTGATTCGGAATCACGGCCGTTCTTAGTAGAACTAACACCCTTTTTTGAAGCAAATAATTGAATATTTAATAAAAATCTCATTTTTGCACCTCTTTCATTACTTAATTTTAATAAACTGTGGATATTCTTTTTCTATCGTCTTAAGCTGAACGATAATTGTCTGCAATATAATATTTCCATCACCTGGATTAATAATTGCTTTAGCATATCCTTCATCTAGGACAATCTCTTTAATTTGATCATCACTAAATGCATTAAAGCCACCTGTTATGATGGCGCTGACTGCTGCACATACAAGGTCTTTACCTTTGATGTCGTAGTCGGCATGACCTTTTACTTCTATTCCATAAAGGTCATCTTGTTTGATTAAATTAACTTTAATCATATTAAGCGTTAATAGCTGTAATTTCTAAACAAGTATATGGTTGACGATGTCCCATAGTTCTGCGGTAATTATTTTTGCTCTTATATTTGAATACAAGAACTTTCTTTTCCTTACCTTGTTTTTGAACTTTTGCGACGACTGTTGCTCCTTCAACATATGGAGCACCGACTTTTGTAGTTTCTCCACCAACTAAGAGAACTTTGTCAAATGTAACTTCAGAATCAACATCTGCATTAATTTTTTCAACGTAGATTTTTGCTCCGATTTCTACTTTAACTTGCTTACCGCCAGTTTCAATAATTGCGTACACTTTTTATGCACCTCCTAATATTTCTATATAGACTAGACTCGCTTTTAAGGTAGAGATAACTCATTTTTAACCTTTTCAAGGCGGTTGAGGCCCCTATATTAGGCGACAACACCATTAAATTATCATATTAAACGATATTTATCAATCATTTATTTATGTTTTTTGCATTTTTATCTTTGAAAATATTCAACCAATTTCTAGGCTTTTTTCTTTTTCTTAATGATTGTGTTAATAATGATATTAGATACTCTTTTTCATCGATGAATTTTCCATTTGATAAGTAGATATTTCGCTTAAAATGATAGATTTTATCACTATCATTAATCTGCATTGGAAAATCAATCTTCATCCCACTTCTAGTAATTAAGTATTCTTGATAATCTTTTTTTAAAGTGGTGATTCTAACTAAAATATATGTTAGAAGTAAAAATAAAAATAATATTTGCCTTTGCTTAAGAAGAATAAAAAATATTAATATTAGCGATAATCCTGAAAAGACATATTGAAATCGATATGCACTTTTTAAAGGGAAATTATAACGATAGATGATTTGAAATATTCTTCCGCCATCTAAAGGATAAAGTGGCAAAAGATTAAATAGAGCCAAGAATAGATTTTCGTGATTAAACACTTTAAATTGATACAATGAGATGTAGTTTATTTTAAATAAGCTAAATAATAATAAGTATGAAATAAAATAACTAAATGGTCCAGCGAGATAAAATATGACTTGCTGCATTATTTTCTTATATGAAAGATCTTCCATCTCCATCGAAAAACCATAAAAATGTAATTCAATCGTCTTGATTTTAAACTTGAATATAGATGCCCAAAATAAATGCGATAATTCGTGAATCAAATCAAATAAAAATAAGATTAAAACCTCATCTACTAAATGAAAAAAAATGCAAATTATGATAAATAACACGCAAAATGGTGATATTTTTATCTTATTTGAGAGCCTCATTATATGAAATTATTTCGTTATTCTTTTTAAAGATGCATTGAAAATAAGAACCTTCATATATTCCAATTACATTATTTGCTAATAAAACATCGTCTGTTTTTACCTTAATATCATCAATTAATGTATATAATGCTGTCACATTATTTTCGTATTCAACAACCACGAAATATTTATAATCATCTTGATATGAACAAGCTTTAATCGTTCCATTGTTTATAGTTGGAATTGTTTTATCACTTGTGATATACATATTATTTCCTAGACTTTGATATAGATTAATTCCTGAAACATTCATAGTTGATTGATGATTATCTTCTTTAAAGAAAAAGATCTTATTAAGATAATTATCAATTGTCTGATTTAATTCTTTAAATGAAACATCTTGGTTAAAAATCTGTTTTATCAGTTTTCCATCTTCATCACTTTTGCAATAAATCAAACCACCTAAAGTGATGATCATTAAGATGAAAATCACATTAAAAAATTTCATGATTCGATGCTCTTTGACTTTCTTTTCTTTATTCATTCTTCTTTTTATTTCTTCAACGTTTTCCATATTATTTTCCTCATTTAAATAATATGATTAACATGATGTCATAATAACAAGAATTTTGTTATCAAGAACAATTAATATGAAAAAGTTTTCTCAGTTAAAATTCCATATATCGTATTTTTAGTAAAAATAAAGTGCTCAACGACTTTAATTCCCATCAAATTACAGGTAATAATGATATTGTTCGTCGAATTAATATCCTCAATGGAAGGCTTAACATTATCTGAAGGATGATTATGAATAATGACAATTTTGCTTGCATTATATTTTAACGCGGTAGATATAATCTGTCTTGATGAGATATTCACACTGATATCTCCGCCATTTGAAAGTTCTTTAACGCCAAGAAAACCATTTTGATGGTTCAATAATATTATGAAAACCTTTTCGTTTTTTAAATTAAAAACGTATGGTTTCATGATTTTTATTATCTCTTGAACGCTATTGATTTTACGACAATCATTCATTCTTTCTTTATCGATTCGCCGACAGAGTTCAAATGAGGCTAATAATTTTATCGCTTTAACCTTTTTTATCCCTGTCAAAGATGAAATTTCATTAATATCTAATAGTGACAATTCACTAAGTGAATGATATTTTTTTAACAATTGATGCGCCAATTCTAAAACATCTAAGTTTTTACAACCACTTGATATTATAATTGCCAATACTTCTTCATCCGTTAAGCTTTCAATTCCGAATAAAAAGGCCTTTTCACGCGGCCTTTTCATAATTGGTAAATCCTTTAATCCCATGAGAATTTAAAACCACCTGGAATAGTTGTGCTGCCTTTATCCGACATGAATAATCGGTAAATAATCACAGCTACGACCGCGGCCATCATCACAGACATGACAGCCATAATCGTTATTTCACCTCCAACAACTTCACTCATTTGAGCTTCATTTAATTTCATATTTATTTCCTCCTATTATTTAAATAAGGAGAAATAAAACATTTTTATAAAATTTGTGATTTTTTATTTTTATATTCGTTTAATTGATTCTCATAATTTAAAAGCTTTTGTTTTTCCAAATTGATTTTCTGTTCTGGTGCTTTAGCGATAAATGCTGGATTATCTAACATCTTCTTACAACGAGCAACTTCTTTTTCTAATGCAGTAATTTTTTCATCTAACTTCTTAATTATTTCTTCTTTTGAAACATTTTCTTCAATGAACATTTGCCCAATTGAATATAATGTAGATAGTGATTTTTTGTTTTCATCATCGATAATAATCTCTTCGGCGAATCCAAATCGTTTCAAATAAGGAATAACTATATTAAAATCAAAATCACCATGATGATTTAAAAATAGACGAACTTTAGCATTAGGAGCTAAATTATTATCAACTTTGAAATTTCTGATGTCCTTAATCATCTTGATAAGACCATCAACTTTTCTTTCATTTTCATCATCGAGATACTTATCTTCAATTTGCGGATAAGAATCAAGCATAATCGATTCTAAATGACCTGGTAAATTTAAATATATCTCTTCGGCGATAAATGGTGTATATGGATAAATCATTAAAATGATTGCTCTTAAAACCTTAAGCAAAACTTTCTTACTATTTAACGCATGTTCACCATTAAATTTTATCTTTGAAAATTCAACATACCATGAGGTGAAATCATCGTAAACAAAATCATATAAATGCGTTGATGCATTAGCAAAATCATACTTTTCCATATTATCAGTAACATTGATAATTGTTTTTTGTAAACGGCTTAAGATATAGTGATCAAATATATCAAGTTCATCATCATTTATTGGAAGTGATAAATCATCATTTTCAATATTCAATAAAATGAAACGCGATGCATTCCAAATTTTATTTAAATATGCTTCAGATGATTTAATTTTTTCTTCAGAATAACGTGTATCAAGTCCTGGCGAAGTAGAGGTGGTTAAAAAATATCTAAGTGCATCCACGCCATATTGATTAATCACGTCGATTGGATCGATACCATTACCTAATGATTTTGACATCTTACGACCCTGACTATCACGTATTAAACCATGAATCAAGCATTTTTTAAATGGTGCTTGCTTGGTGAACTCTAATCCTTGGAAAATCATTCTTGAAACCCAAAAGAAAATAATATCATATGCCGTAACCATCACATCGATAGGATAATAACGTTTTAATAATGCGCTGTCATCTGGCCATCCTAAGGTAGAAAAAGGCCAAAGTGCAGAAGAAAACCAAGTATCAAGAACATCTTCATCTTGAAGATAATTTTCCATATTTTCAGGCTCATTTTCACTTACAAGAACTTCACCAGTTTTTTTATTATAATATGCTGGAATACGATGTCCCCACCATAATTGACGAGATATACACCAGTCTTCACATCCTTCCATCCAGGAAGTAAATATTTTATTGAAACGTTCAGGAATGAATGTGACTTTCTCTTCACTATCTTGATTTTTTAGCGATTGTTCCGCTAGAGGTTTCATCTTGACAAACCATTGTTTTTTTAACATTGGTTCGACTACCGCTCCACTTCTTTCGGAGTGTCCAACTTGGTGAACAATATCATCGATTTTAATTAAATTTCCTTCTTTTTTAATTTGTTCAACTAATTTATCCCGACATTCATAACGGTCTAGTCCCGCGTATTCTTTTCCACAACAATCAGCCATTGTCGCATCATCGTTGATGACGATTGGATGAGGGAATTTATATTTTTGTCCAATAGTGAAATCATTTGGATCATGAGCTGGAGTACACTTCATAACTCCCGTTCCAAATTCAATATCGACATAATCATCTTCAATGATTGGAATTAATTCGTGATTAGCTGGGTTAATTACCTTTTTACCAACGACATTTTTATATCTTTCATCTTTAGAATTAACAACAACGCATACATCGCCAAACATAGTTTCAGGACGCGTGGTTGCCACTGTTAAATATTTATCAGAATTCTCAATATAATATTTAAAATAATAGAACTTTCCTGGATCATCTTTGTGAATTACTTCGATATTACTCAATGCGGTTTTAAAAACCGGATCCCAATTTATGATTCTTTCACCACGATAAATAAGTCCTTTATTATATAAAGTCACAAATACATGCTTAACTGCTTTAGATAATCCTTCATCTAAAGTAAATCTTTCTTTAGAATAATCAAGCGATAAACCCATCATCGCCCATTGACTATGAATAGTGTCCGCGTATTCATGTTTCCAATTCCAAGCTTGTTCTAAAAATTTTTCTCGACCCAAATCATAACGAGATATTCCTTGACTTCTAAGACGCTGCTCAACTTTGGCTTGAGTAGCTATTCCAGCGTGATCCATACCTGGAATCCATAAAACATCGTATCCTTGCGCTTTTTTATAACGGGCAATTATATCTTGAATCGTCGTATTCCATGCATGTCCTAAATGAAGCATACCAGTAACATTAGGAGGTGGAATAACCATAGAAAATTTAGTTTTGGTTAAATCTCCACTGAGAAAGTAACCTTTATCTTTCCAAGTTTGATACTTGCCATTTTCAACTTGTTGATGATCATAATGAGTGTCTAACATATATTTCCCTCCTAAAAATAAAAAAACATCCAGTTAAGGACGTTAAACGCGGTACCACCTTAATTCGATTACAAAAAAATAATCGCACTTAATTGAACTTTAACGCAGTTAACGAAGATTCCTCTTATCTCAACAGCGACTATAATTAATTTCTTTAACTTCTTTTCACCAACCAGAAGCTCTCTTTTAAATTCCTTAATTAACCTCTGTCTCATCGACTAGAAATATATTAACTAATTTAAAAAGTTAAAGCAAGTTAATATTTCTAATTTCCTTATTAATGTTTTTGCATATTATAAAATGATGATTATGAAAAAATTATATTTAACTTTTAAAACTAAATTTCCGTATTATAAGGAAAGAATCTTATCCTCAATTGATATTTTGTTGGTTTATCAAGGACTCTTATTTTTAATATCCCCTAATGTGATTAATCAATTATTATTAATTGCTTTGGTGGTCATTTTTATTCTTCTGATGGTGAAGAAAATATAACTTCACTTTCCAAGGAAATTACAGTATTCAAATAATTTACAAGATCGATGAGCTTTTTCAAATCTTCTTTTGTCGATGAATAACGCTCATAATCAAAAGTGCATAATAAGGCCATCAAATATTCTTTCTCATAGTCCAACAATGGATTATATGAAAGATATTCTTTGATGTATGATGCAATATTCAAAGAATTATTGCAATTTCTAATCATATCATAAACATCATTGACGCATAGATTAAAGCCCATTTTTTCTAAAGAGATCAGTTTTTCATGTTTTAAAATAATATGACTAAAATCAAAATTTTGATATGTCAAAGATAGATGAAGTTTTTTTTGCTCTTTAACGCCATTTTCAAAATTTAAAACATGTTTAGATGCCGATTCAATCGCATTTTGAAATAAAGGATAATTCATAAGAAAATACCAATCATTTGGCGAATGATATGAATTTTGTTCAATTACTTCAATCCGCGCTTGAATATCATTTGAAACCTTTTTTATTTGTTCATCTAAATAATTAAGTGTGCTATCTAAATAATTATCTTGAATATTGATATAAAAAGAAGTATTTTTATGTAATTTAGCAATACTTTTAATATAAAAAGATAATTTTAAATCTTCACCTAAAATACTCTCATCATCAATAAAAGTAGATAAAATATAATATTTTTCATCTTCTTTTTGCACGTATTTATTATTAAAACCTTTTAATGGTAACACAAAATCATCGCAATGACTTAACAATAAACGATTATATAGTTTATCAAGTGAATCATCTTTTACCTCTTTTAAAATATAATCGCCTTGACTAGTTTTTAATTTATATGTTGAAGAAGAAATCTTTAAAGAAGATTCAATTTTTAATTTGTAATATTTTTCGATGAAATTATACATGAGGGATTAAAATTAAAGTATTAGCTTTAAATTCTTTATTAGGATTCGCGGCAATAATTTTTTCTTTATCAATATTAAACTTAGTCGAGATTTTTGTTAAATCATCATCTTTACAGATTCGATAATAAATAAAACTTAAACTATACGATTCTTTAAATAACTCTTTTTTGTTAATAGTATCTTCTTTTTGTTCATCATCTATAGGTGGAGTAATTTTTTCTTCTATTTTAGTTTCATCTTGATTAAGTTGAGTTTTTTCAAGATTATCGACTACTTCTATAGGAGTACTTCTCAACTCACTTTCAGAAATTTTAACTTCTTCTTGCGTATCAATTATAACTGGATCAAGAATTTTTATTTCATCCTCGGCGATATTTAAACAACGTTTATCATTAAGATTCAAGTTTAAATAATCACGTAGTTGATATGAAAGTTCATTATCATCGAGAGAACAGAATTTTTCTAATGAAAGGTCTTCACCACATATTTGATAGATAATTTTTATATGACAGGTGCGTTCATTTTGCTCATAATGATAGTCAAAAATTTTTAAATCAAAATTTTTAAGATTGTATTTTCTCTTTGATAAGGTGAGATCTAATGGCAATTCCGCATGTTGAGTAATACTATTTTCATCTTTTAAAAGCGAAATATCAATAAATATTTGTCCGACAACATGGAAATTATCATGATTTTCAATGCAATTTTTTTGATCAGCGATACTTAAATTAGTAATTTTTCCTTCATCTAAGGCAATATCTTTTTCAAAAAGGATTTCATCCATAAAAAAACCTCCATACATTAATTTATATGTATGAAGGTATCTAATTAGAATAAATGTGTTTGCAATTTATCTTGCAATGATTTAATCGTCGAAGGAACATTGATTGATGTAAATAAATAATCATCGATATGATATTTTCGACACATATTTAATAGCTTTGCTTTTTCCGATTGCTTTAATTTATCGCATTTAGTAAAGATAAGTGTATATTTATATCCAAGTTGTTCAAGATAATCTATTGTCTTCATTTCTTCATCGGTAATATCGCGTCTAGAATCAAGTAGATAAACAATTAATTTCAATTGATGATTATCACTTAAATAGTCATTCATCATATTCTCAAAATTGTCCTTTTCATATGCGAGACGGCGATAGCCAAATCCTGGAGCGTCAACTAAATAGAACTTATGATCAATTAAATAATAATTAACTAATTTTGTTTGACCAGGTTTTTTTGAAACATACGCTAGATTCTTCTTTTCAACTAGAGCGTTAATCAAAGATGATTTACCAACATTTGACTTCCCCATAAATAACACTTGAGGAAAATCATAAAGATGATCGCCTTTATTAAAAGCTGATTTTATAAATTCGGAGACTTTATAATTAATTTTCATAATCGACTATTGCTTCTTTTAAAGCGTCCTCGACATTATCAAGTAAGACAAATTCAATATTATCTCTAACCACTTGAGGAAGATCATTTAAATTTCTTTCGTTATCGCGCGGAATTAAGATCTTTTTTATTCCTGAGCGGTATGCAGCGAGCGATTTCTCTTTAAGTCCACCGATGGCAAGAGCATTTCCTCGCAAAGTAACTTCACCAGTCATAGCCACAGTAGAATAAATAGCACGATGGCTTAAGCATGAAACAATTGCTACGCTTATTGCAATACCCGCGGAAGGTCCATCTTTTGGAACTGCACCTTCTGGAACATGAATATGAATATCACTCTTTGAGAATAATTCTGGATCAATTTTGAATTTTTTAGCGTTAGCTTTAACATAATCTATAGCAATTGTAGCCGATTCTTTCATAACATTTCCAAGATTACCTGTTAGAACTAATCCTCCTTTACCTTCGAAATAATTAACTTCGATTGGCAAGATATCACCACCGAATTGAGTATAAGCTAAGCCCGTGACCACTCCAATTTGATTCTTTTTTTCACGTTTAGAAATATCATAATATTCAGTTCCTAAATATTCTTTAACTTTTGTTGGGGTAATCTTAACTTTACGATTACTTCCTTTTTTTAATTGTTCCACAAGAGATTTACGAACAATAGTGCCAATTTTACGCTCTAATTCTCTAACACCAGCTTCCAAGGTATAACGATTCATAACATAGTAAACAGCATCTTCACTAAATTCGATCTTCTTTACATCCATGCCATTTTGAGCACATTGCTTTGGGATTAAATGCTCAACAGCGATATGATATTTTTCTTCATTAGTATAAGTACTTAATTCAATTAATTCGAGACGATCTCTTAATGCCGCGGGAATATTCTCTAAATAATTAGCTGTGGCAATAAATAAGACACGCGATAAATCATATGGTTCTTCAAGATAATTATCTTGGAAAAAGGAATTTTGTTCAGGATCTAAGACTTCTAATAAGGCTGAAGCTGGATCACCATGATTGTTTGAGGTCACTTTATCGATTTCATCGAGTAAAAACACTGGATTAACCACTCCAGCAGTTTTCATGCCTTTAATAATTTTTCCTGGCATAGAAGCTACATAAGTTCTTCGATGTCCTCTTATTTCGGCTTCATCAGAAGTTCCACCAAGCGAAGCTTTTACAAACTTACGATTTAAAGCGCGCGCGATTGATTTGGCAAGTGATGTTTTACCAGTTCCTGGTGGTCCATAAAGACATAAAATAGGAGCTTTTAGCGATTTAGTGACATTTTTAACTGCTAAATACTCTAAAATTCTTTCTTTAACTTTAACTAAACCAAAATGATCTTCATTTAAAATTTGTTCAGCATGATTGATATCATCATTATCTTTTGATTCTTCAAACCATGGAATAGACATCATTGTATCAATGTAGCTACGAGCCATTGATGATTCAACTGAAGCTGCAGGCAATTGCTTATAATGAGTGATTTCACTTTTTATTTTTTTCTTAACATTTTCCGGATAAGGATTTTTTTCAAGCATCTCTAAATATCGATCGACACTATCACCATCATCCGATGACATATCATCTAATTCTTCTTGAATTGCTTTCATCTTTTCGCGTAGAATATATTCTCTTTGAGTTTGTTCCGATTTATTTTTTATCGTTTCAAAAAGATTCTTTTCAATTTTATCATCTAACTGATTATGATTTAATTTTGCAAATAAAATGTTTAAACGATCTAAGAGATTTGAATTTTCAAATAAGCTTTGGCGCTCTTCAAAAGGCATCTCTAGATAATTCGTTAATATATTCGATAATTCTTCTGGCGAAACACCTTTTTCAATCTTATAAACTACCGGTCTAGGTAATTGAACAGGTGGTTCACTATTAAAAATTACTTCATTTATTTTTTTTACGATTTTTTCTATTTCAACATCAGATGAATCATAAATTAATGGATATAGATCGTAAGTACAATCAAAACAAGGATGACCTTCATAAAGAGAAGTTTTTATTTCCTTTATCAAGACTCTTTTTATCGCGGTAACACGAATGCGATATATACCATTAATTTCTTTAATAGTATCAATATTACAAAGAGAACCAATTGTTAAAATTTGTTCAACAGTTGGTTCGTTGATTGAAATATCAGATTGCGAGGTAATAATTATTTTTGATTCGAATAAATCTTTTGATTTATTCATCGCTGAAACAGAAAAAACTCTTCCAACATCAATGTTTGCCACAGTGTTTGGAAAAACTATAGCTCCACGAGTTATAAGTAATGGACAACTCAAGGATTGTAATTCATTTTCTGGCATAATTTCCTCCTTTGATCGAGAGGAATAATATTATTAATTATCCTACTCGTTATTAGCAAGAATAAACTTTGAAAATAATTCGTTTTTCAAATTATTTAATACTTCATTTTTATTTGGTTCAAGAGCAGTTCTAACATCTTCAATTTTCATATTATATAATTTAGCTAATTCTTCAACTTTATCGTTATATGCTTTTGAATCAACAACAATTTTTTCTTTTTGGCAGATTTCTTGGATGACTAACATTCCTTTAAGGTTCTTTAATGCCTCAACCTTCTTATCTTCAAATAACTTTTCAATAGTGATGTTATTTATTTTTAGATAATCTTCAAATTTTAAACCATTCTTTTCAACTTGGTCTTTAATAGATTTAATTTGAGCATTTGCTTCTTCGGCTACGATAACATCAGAAATATCTAAAGTTGAACTTTCAATAATCTTATCAACAATAGCGTTCAAATGATTATTATCAGCTGCTCTTTGTTTTTGAGATAAAAGATCTTTTTTAACTTTTTCACGATATGAATCAACACTTTCAACATTATCAAGTTTTAAATCTTTGACAAATTCATCATTTAATTCAGGTAATACAGTCTTTTTAACTTCGTGACATAAGACCTCGAACTTAGCATCTTTGCCAGCGAGTGATTCAACATAATTATCAGGGAATTTAACTTCGATAGTACGTGATTCATCACTTTTAATTCCTACCAATTTGTCTTCAAATCCTGGGATGAAAGAGTTAGAACCAAGTTTTAAATCATATGATTTTGCCTCTCCACCTTCAAATGGAACATCATCGATAAATCCCTTGAAATCAATAGTTACTGTATCGCCAATTTCTGCTGCATCATCTTTTAAAACTAATGTAGCTTCTTTTTCTAATTCTTTGGTTAAAGCTCCATTAACCTCTTCTTCAGTTACATTTACTTCTTCTTTTTCAACTTTAATACCCTTATATTCACCTAAAGTAACAACAGGTCTTAAAACAACAGTAATCTCTACTTCAAATTCATTTTCATCAGCTTTATTAACCATTAATTGTGGATCGGTAATGCCTTGAATTTTTTCTTCATTAACAATTTTGACATATTCCTTGTTAACCATATCATATAAAGCATCATGAATTAATTGGTTTTTATTAATTCTTTGTTGAGCTATATTAGCAGGAACATGACCTTTTCTAAATCCAGGCACATTTAATTTCGCTGCGAGTTTGTTAAATTCCTTTTTTTGTGCTGAAGCCCATTCTTCACCATTAGCCGATAAAGTTATGACGACTTCTGATACTTTTTTTTCAATCTTCTTTTCCATAATAAAAATATTCTCCTTACTAAAAGCAAGTACTATTTTATATTATAAATATAAATAGAGCAAGAAAATATTTTTATCATTTGCTTTTTTATATTAAATATTTGACCTTAAAGATTATCTTTAATGATTTTAATCATAAGAATGATATCTTCTTCATCTAACACTCTTTTATTAAACATTCTTTATAATTAAAAAAATCCATGAAAGCAAAATCATTAATTTTTTTATCACCAATCAAAAAAAGGATAGAATCACCAATCATCTTTTAAAAGATATGATTCTTCCTTTTATAAAATTTCTCAATTTGAATTTTGAAAATTCTTATTTAGACTATAAATAAATGTTAACACTATTGCTATTTTGTCTAGAGCAAGTTTATTAGTCAATTATAAACCAGCTTTAGAAAAAGTAATGCTTTTATTTTCATCTACCATAAAGCCAATATATGGATTATGATAACTTTCTATAACATCATCATTATAAACTGGAACTATCTCTTCCCCAGATTTACGATATATTCTAAGTGATTCTTTTTCAACAGGCGCTATAGTGAATGTATATTGTATACTACCTTTACTTTTAATCAAATCATCTGCAGTAACGATATCATTGAATGGCAATTTTTTATGATATTGTATCGCAAATTCAATATCAAAAAAATACTCAGTTTTATTTTCAAAAGAATATATCTCTTTAACATCATAAACATCTTTATATCCATCGATGTAAATATTTCTATATAATTTTAATTCTAACAATTGATCCTTATCTGAATTCCACCATTCAAGAAATTCATGATTTAAATATCTTTGACCAAAATATACCTCAACACTTTGATTATGACTACTTTCTGTTCTAGCTTTTATTCCTGTATAAAATTCATAAAAACTATCTATTAAAGGTGAAGTAGAACCACTATCCTTATCAAAATTTAATCCGGCTTCAATATATTCATCTTGCGAATTCATTTCTGATGATAAGCTACTCACTACTTCTGTGTTTGATGATATGCTGCTTTTTTTATTAGCATTATCGCACGAGGTTAATAGTGAAGAAAATAAGAATAAACAACTTACAATAATTAATGCATTAGATTTCTTTGTCATCATAATATTCCTCCCTAATATTTTATATTATTTTTTTAAAAGTCATAGTTATTCATCTTACCTACCTTAGAATTGAATTTTTTTATATCCTTCTTAATTACCCAAGTCTTTTGAATGTTCTCAAAATATCAAGAAAATTACTTGAGTCGACAAATCATTAAGGAAATAATCTCAACCATTCACTTAATGACAATGGTTATTTCTTTATGAAATTGAGCCATTTACTTGTTAAGTTGTTTATCTTTCTATGCTCTCTATGGTGTAATTGTCAATCAAATTATTTAGAAATCATCAAATCTAATTTAAATATTTAAATAACTTAAGAGCAAACAAAAAAATATTAATATTATCTCTAAGTTATAAGTACCCTAAACATATTTTATACTTTTCACTATTGTTTGTAAATACCGATATTTAGAGATTTCTTTTGTAGTTTGAACATTTGATAAGGTAAGAAAATAATAATATTAAACAATAAAACTTTTTACTATGTTATTGCTTCTTTTAGAAATGTTAATAAAGTTTCTAGCAAGTGTTTTTTCAATATTGGTGAACATTTAAAATTATTAGCTTGCTGTATTGATGATTATATAACAAATAAAGGAGAATCAGCAACTAACAAGTCTCATCGATTGATAAAAATGCGATAGAAGAAGAATCTAAATTTAATTGTTTTTATGCTGTTGCTCCAAATCGTGAAATAACTATCTATGAAATAGTAAAAATCAATTCTTCTAGATGGAAATAGAACAATCTTTTATAATATTAAAAACTGATTTTGATGCAGACCTGCTTATAAAATATCCGTGGTCATTTTGCAATTTACTTTATTAATATATCATATTCTTGAAAGAAAATTATTTTTATTAAATGAAAACATTTATTTTACTACAAATCAAATTCTTCAACTTTAAGCAACAAACTTGATAGAAAATATTATAATTTTTCTTCTCTTAACAAACTCTTCTCTTAATTATTAAATCGTAGCAATATTCTCATTTACATTTCTTATATTACAACATATTGCTACTTTTTTGTTCTTTATCTGAAAAAGCCAAGATATTATAAATATAAATAGAGCAAGAAAATATTTTTATCATTTGCTTTTTTATATTAAATATTTGACCTTAAAGATTATCTTTAATGATTTTAATCATAAGAATGATATCTTCTTCATCTAACACTCTTTTATTAAACATTCTTTATAATTAAAAAAATCCATGAAAGCAAAATCATTAATTTTTTTATCACCAATCAAAAAAAGGATAGAATCACCAATTATTCATTAAAGGATATGATTCTTCCTTTTATAAATTTTCTCAATTTGAATTTTGAAAATTTTTATTTAAACTATAAATAAATGTTAACACTATTTTTTATTTCATATTATTTTTTAATAGGTAATTTTAGAAAAAGTAATGTATTTATTTTCATCAACATTAAAATTTATACTAGAACCATAACTTCGGATTTCATTGTCAGAGTATGCTAGAACAATTCCATTACTAGACTTGCAGTAAATTCTAAGCGGCTCATTTTCAACCGGTGAAATAGTAAATGTATATTTCACACTACCTCTACTTTTAATTAAATCATCTGCAGTAACGATATCATTGAATGGTAATTTTTTATGATATTGTATCGCAAATTCAATATCAAAAAAATACTCAGTTTTATTTTCAAAAGAATATATCTCTTTAACATCATAAACATCTTTATATCCGTCGATATATATGTTTCTGTACAATTTAAATTCTAATTGTTGATCTCTATCAGACCCCCAATAATCTAATAACTCGGCACTCATAAGATAATTTCCAAAATATACTTCGATATTAGGATTTAAACTGCTCTCTTTTTTCACTTTTATTCCCGTATCCCAATAATTGAAAACGGTATCTACAGGACTCTCGGTGGTACCCCTATCGAATCCCACTTCAATATATTCATCTTGCGAACTAATCTCTGATGATAAGCTACTCACTACTTCTGTGTTTGATGATATGCTGCTTTTTTCATTAGCATAATCACACGAGGTTAATAGTGAAGAAAATAAGAATAAACAACTTACAATAATTAATGCATTAGATTTCTTTGTCATAATAATATTTCTCCCTATTATATTATATCAACTTTTTGTAAAAGTTATATTTATATCGTCACCTGAATCATAATCGGCAAAAGTTTCAGAAGGATCATATTGAGAAAGGACAATAAAATAAGTAATGTCTTTATTAAAGTTTCCATAAATCTCTGCATTAGAATCATCAGAATCATCATTTTCATTAATATCATATTCAATTAAATCTGAACTACTTGGATTAATAACATAGAGATAATTGTCAAACTCACTATTTAATTTAATTTTATAGTAACCACTTTCAGTTGGAGTCCATGTTAAAACCATAGAATTGTACTGACATAAATATGCTTTTAAAGAATAATTTGTAACTGAATTAATATGATAAATATTTTCATATTTTGATAATGAATTATCTTCATTATTTTTAAACCCTTTTATAGGGGTTATAGATAGTTTCGTCTTTCCGGAAGCAGTTGAACTATATAATTTTATTTTCAAGACATAAGTTTTATTGGATTCTAAATTTTTATTAATAAATGAATTTAATTTATATCCTGAATCATCATCGTTAGCAATTAAAGTTTTTCCATCCTCTTCATACAACCACATTTTGGTATCTATTCCACCAAACGTTTGTATTAATTTATCACCAGAATTATCAAAACTAATGTGGAAGATCCATTCTGTTCCCTGTGAAATAGCTAAGCTTTTTTCAAAATATCTTATATTATCTAATTCTAAATTGGTTTCTGCCATAGAAGGCTTAGAAAATTCATAGTAACTAGAATAATATGGACCACTCTCTATACCAAGAGTAGCATATGATTGAATCATAACATAATACTTTGTACCTGTTGCCATAAGTATAGAGTCCCATTCACTTTGAGTTAAAGTATATGTGTTAGTAGTTATGTTATTCTTCTTTAATATCAAATTTTTGTTTAAATCATAAAAGTTTAATGTGAATTTATTATTGCAAAAACTATATTTTACTCCATCTACAATAATACTTGTCCCTCCAACTTTCCAATTAAATGTTGGTAGTACAAAATAATTATCAGAAACATTAATTGAAATATTGTATGAGCTCAGTTTGAATCCTTCTAGCAATTTTCCTAAGTCAGAACGTGAAAAACTTAACTCACTATTATATAAAACATTAATAAAATCGTAAAAAAATTCTGGGTTGTTATCAACCATTAAGTTCCACAAATCCGTATCACTAATTGATAATTTATCACAATCTATAGAATTGTTTGAATCCCAAAGTCTATAAAGAAAACTTTCAATAATAACTTCATCTGATTCGCCATTTATTTGATTATGAAATCCAAATGTATTAGTCATTTCCTCTAAACTTTGATCTATTCCATTATAAGAACTATATTTTACGTCTCCGACAACAGATATTTTTCTTAAGTCTTGTGGAAAAGTGCTTTGAGCAGTAATAGCAAAAAATGTAGGCCATGCCTCCTTCCAAGCAAGACCAATCGCATGAGTTTTTGCTTTCGCTAATTCTTGAGCGTCGATAATATATTCTTCACTATTCTGTTTTGCACTAATAATATTACTGAATAAATATTGGTATAAACCATTATAAACTATAGCATGCTCACCAGAATAATTTTGTTGAAAAAAACATTTCTGTAAATGGTGGCCATATTCATGACCTATAACATCCCACGAACCATGAACGGATGGAGAGTCATTTTTTCTATAAGACTCATTGGCCAAATAAATATTTTGCTCATTATTTAAATAATAACATCCATCATTTTCTGTAGGATATACAATACCACATGTTTCTATGTAAACTCCATTGTTTAATGTTCTTGCATACTCAGAATATCTTTCCATTGCAGAAAAAATTTGCATTGCATATCCCAAATCATCATGTTGCGCTCCAGTAAATGTTAGAGTGCCAAAGTCATAATTTGTATTAATTGAAAAATTTGTAAGTTTATTAGCACTTTCATACACATTTCCATTTTTATTTATTACTTTTACCATTAAATTTTCAGCATAAATATGTATATAGCAATCACTACTTGCTAACAAACTACTATAATTAATATTAAAATATCCAGAAGAATTAGTATAAGTAAAATATGCAAATTGATTATGACCTAAATCTAATTTAACTTTTACCCCAATTAAAGGGTGAGAATTTAACTCATCATCCTCCCATTTTAAATATCCATAAACTCTTCCAGAGAAACTAATTTTTTGAGGCTTATTAGTATCCATATCTTCAGACTCTGGCGTTACTCCTATATACGATGCATTATCTACATCGTTATCCATATACTTTTGACCTGGAATATTTCCTACTAATTCCCAAGCTGAATAAAGCGACAATGAAGATATGGCATATTTATTGTCTTCACTTTTTGAAGAATAAACACTTCTTTTAATTGTCTCTTCTTCCAAAGAAAATGATATTTCTGTTTTTCCATCTTCATTAGGTAAAGTAAATTTTACATAACATCCACTTATATCTGATGATATGATATCTAAACTTATATTACCTTCAAAATGTATTAAAGGAACAGCTTCAAAATCATAATTAATATTGCCAAAAAATGTGTTGTTATTTGAAACAGCATTCTCACCAAAATCAAATGTAATTGTATGATTGTTTCCCGTTCCTAAACTATAATTAACATTTTTAATTTCAGTTAAATTTACTAAATTTTCATTGCTTACTGACGGATGAAAAGAAATACCCAAAAAAACCAACATTAATATTAAGAACTTTTTTAACATATTTTTACATCTTATACTAATAAATAATTTGAGATTGAACTATTTATTAGTAATCCTTTCTTTGAGAACAATACTTTTAATTAATTCAATAATCAAAAATAAATTTATGTACATATATGTCAAGTACAAAAAAATTATTCTTTATGGACAAAGCTAATTAACCCACCTTAGAATTGAATATTTTATGCATTCTTTTTAATTACCCAAGTCTCTTGAATGTTCTCAAAATATCAAGAAAATAACTTAGGTTGACAAATCATTAAGAAAATAATCTCAACCTTTCACTTAATGACAATGGTTATTTCTCTATGAAATTGAACCATTTATTTGTTAAGTTGTTTATCTTTTCTATACTCTCTTTGTCGTACAAAATATGCTAAATATAATGCTTTGCTAGCGATTGAATATAAGACTTATATTTTTTAGATTCATTTATAAGTTTAAACTCTTTTTACTAAAGTTCTTGAATTAAAATTAAGTCGTATTCTTCACATTTTATTTATGCGACAAAAATCTTATATTTAGATATATAATACCTAAAAACAAAATTTTTAGTTGTGATATTTTTGCTTTTTCATAAACAAAAGATATTATTAATCAAATCACTTAGAAATTATCAAGTTTAATTTCAATGTTTAAATAATAGCCTAAGAGCAAAACAAAAAAATATCAATATTATCCCTAAGTTATAAGTACCCTAAACATATTTTATACTTTTCACTATTGTTTGTAAATACCGATATTTAGAGATTTCTTTTGTAGTTTGAACATTTGATAAGGTAAGAAAATAATAATATTAAACAATAAAACTTTTTACTATGTTATTGCTTCTTTTAGAAATGTTAATAAAGTTTCTAGCAAGTGTTTTTTCAATATTGGTGAACATTTAAAATTATTAGCTTGCTGTATTGATGATTATATAACAAATAAAGGAGAATTAGCAAATTAAAAACTGATTTTGATGCTAGATCTGCTTATAAAATATCCGTGGTCATTTTGCAATTTGCTTTATTAATATATCGTATTCTTGAAAGAAAATTATTTTTATTAAATGAAAATATCCATTTTACTACAAATCAAATCCTTCAACTTTAAGCAAAAAGCGTAATAGAAAATATTATAATTTTTCTTCTCTTAATTATTAAATCGTAGCAATATTCTCATTTGCATTTATTATATTGCAACATGTTGCCACTTTTTTATTCTTTATCTGCAAAAGCCAAGATTATAAAACTTGTCATTATAGATGTTCTTTGATGATTTTAATCATCGTATTTACATCATCTTCGTCTAACGCTGTATTAATTAATAATTGTTTAAGCGATTGTTTCTCATCAAATTCCAGTTGCGTAAGATAAAAAACAATCTCTCCGATTATCTCTGAGGAATAAAAATCAAATAAGGAATGTGGAAAAAATTTAATTTCAACCGTATTTAAAATATCAATTGCTAAGGAAATAATAGATGGAGAAACACTTGCTCGTTGAATGTAATCAACACAATCTAAATATGCTTTTCTATCTAATGGATATGCTAGCTTAATCGGATTAATTACAAGTGTCTCTTTATCAGATATTTTCACCTTAAAATTTGAATCTATCTTTTGATCGATTAAAATATATTCTAACAAAACTTTATAATCATATTTTTCATTTGAAATAAGATATTCGGAAACAACATCTAAATAGTTGCGAATATTAATTGATGAAAGGTATTTTAAAGCTTGACTAACACAATCAACATTCTGACTATATAAATCTTTTATAAGTGATTCACGAGTGTAGTCATCTTTTTTTATTGAAAAATAATTCTTTTTGATTTCTTCTTCTAACTCGTTCATAAAATCATCAACTGTTAATGAAATAAATGGAGCCTCTTGATATTCTTTCAATACTTCTAAAGCTTGGTTTGCATCATCTTTAGCAAGATAAAAACTCACATGTTTGCCAATCAATAATACCGGTTGTACTTTTAATAAATGTTCAGCATTATTATCGATAAAATCATGTAATTTATCTTCATCAAGCATCATTATAATCACATCTAAAAGCTCAAATAGTGAGGAATCATCTTTTTTTAAGAGTAAATCTTTATATTTTTTTAATAGAACTTCATTATCCATTGATTAATATATTTCCTTTACTTTTGCAATAAAAAAACTCAAAGTTTTCTCATGATAATATTCTCGTGCTGTCTTTTTGTCATCAGTAACATAAATTTGATTTATATAAGGGCAATCTTTATAATATGAAGAAATAACTTTCATTGATAAAACATCACCAAATTCTGAATATTCTCTTTCAAAGCCATCATTATATATTATACGGGCATCGCTTAAAGTACCATTAATGTATCTTTGCAATGTTGGGACTACGCCGCCTCTATAACCAAGTGTTGGATTACCTTCAACTGATAGACCATATTTATTAGTAAATTGACTATAATATTCATCACTAGTAAAATATTTTGACATATCAAAACCATACAATACTTTTTCATTATTCTCAATGTAGTCATTAAAAAATAATTTCTTAAAGGAAGTACAATCACTACACGTTTCTAAATGGAAATAAACATCTATATCACCATTTGATGAAATTAATTTATTTAATTCATCCTCATCATTTAACACATAAAAATTAGAAACGTTAATCTTAGAATTAATTAAATTATTAAACGCTATCGAAGAATTAAATATCTCACTATTTTTTTCATCATCAAAGCGCTCCTTAATATTACCATTTTCATAAAGAATAAGTGTTGGAGTTACTTTATATGGTGAAAAAGAATTATCAGGAGATAATCGCTCAGCATCAACGTTTATGCCATATATTAAGCAGTGATTCTGTTTAATATATGAATTCAAAATATTTTCAAATGAATTACAGGAAAAACAACTGGGAGAATAAATAAATAACAAAAAAGTGTCTTCATTCATTATCTTCCCTTGCAATATATCTTTTGAAATATCAGCAAAGCTCTCATTAAATGCTGATCCTTGTATTGTAATCATATCTTTATTAGGCATGATACTTCCTTGTTTACATCCAGTTAAGCACATCAAAACCAAAAATGGAATAATCTTTTTTTTCATTAGAATTTTACCATTCCATATTTCTTTTTACCACGTCTAATTACGATATATTTTTCACCTATAGCCATTTGACTTGTTAAAATGACATTGCTGTCCGTAATTTTTTCACCATTAACACTAATAGCGCCACCTACAATAAATTCACGACCCTCACGCTTAGAAGAAGCAAGTTTTAATCTTATAATAGCATCAAGCAATGTTTCATTTTCCAAAGCAGAAATGCAAGGTAAATCATTAAAGCCCATCTCAATTTCTTCTGCAGTTAGTTCTTTAATATTGCCATCAAATAAGGCTTGTGAAATTCTTAAAGCTTGTGCATATGCTTTTTCACCATGAACGAAAGTAGTTATCTCTTTAGCTAATGTTTTTTGAGCAAGTCTTTTTTCTGGCTCATTTAAGAAATCTTTTTCGATTTGATATATATCTTCTAATGGCAAAAAAGTAAATTGCTTTAAGCGCTTAATTACTTCATTATCTGGTGTATTTATCCAGAATTGATAAAATTCGTATGGTGAAGTTTTCTCTTTGTCTAACCAAACTGATTTTCCACCTTCTGATTTACCAAATTTAGTGCCATCAGATTTAAGTATTAATGGAATAGTCATTCCATACACTTTAGCCTCAGGACCATTCTTTTTACGGATTAATTCAATTCCAGCGGTAATATTTCCCCATTGATCTTGACCACCAATTTGAACGTTGCAATTTTCAAATTGATATAAATGATTCCAGTCTAAAGATTGTAAAATCTGATATGAAAATTCAGTATATGAAATTCCAGATTCTAGTCTTGATTTAACTGTATCTTTATTAATCATATAATTAACATTAAATTCTTTACCATAGTCACGTAAGAAATCGATTACACTAATTTTTGAAATCCAATCATAATTATTTACAATTTTCTCAAAGCCAAAAATTTCTTTGACTTGTTTAGCTAAACATTCAGAGTTTTTCAAAGTAACACTTGGGTCGAGCATTTTTCTTTCACCTTGCATTTTTGGATCGCCGATTAAACCGGTTGCTCCTCCAACTAACAAGATTGGGTGATGACCATGATCTTTTAATCTTTTAGCCACTAAATATGTTACTAAATGACCAACATGAAGAGAATCACCTGTAGGATCACATCCAAGATAAAATGTCACTTTATTATTTTCTAAAAAATCTCCAAAACCTTCATCTGTGGTATCAAAGAATAAATCTCTTTGCTTTAATTCATCAATCAATCTCATATTATTCCTCCTAAAAAATAAAAAGCGCCTTAGAAATTTCTAAGGACGCATCTAAGATACGCGGTACCACCTTAGTTCTAGCAATGCTAGCCCTCTTTAATTAAGTTTCTCCAAAGTGTATTTCATTAACTGATCAACAATGATTTTCACCATCCATCATCTCTCTAAATTCTTAATCAGATAACTACTTATCTTTTTCATAGAAACAATCTTTCGATTAATCTTATTTTAAAAGGAATTTTATCCTTAATCAATAGATTTATTAATTAGAATTAATTTTGAGTTAGGTCCGCTAAGTCAAAATTTAAAACTTTTTTTAAATCATCAATGTTAAGGGAAACTTGATAGCCGACTCTTCCTCCTGAAATAAAAATACTTTCAAACAAAATCGCACTTTCATCAATATAAGTTGGAAAGGTTTTCTTCATTAATAAAGGTGAGCATCCTCCATGAATATATCCAGTTATCGAAAGCAAATCTTTTTGTTTAATCATCTCTATCGATTTAACATTAGCTATTTTCGCTGCCTTTTTTAGCGATAACGTACAATTTACTGGTACGCAAAATACATAGTAATTCTTATCACTTCCTATAGTCACTAACGTTTTAAAAACTTGCTCAGGATTTTCTTTTAAAATATTTGCAATTTTTTCACCATCAGTTAGTGATGAATCATATTCATATTCTTGATGAGGAATATGATTTATATCTAAAAATCTCATTACATTTGTCTTATTCATAATATAAATATAGATATTTATCTTTAGTATTTCAATTAAATAACTTGTATTTAATTATTTAAATAATTAATATTTAACTAGGAGATGACTATTATGTATTCAAAAAATATTTACAAAAAAATAACTTCTGAAAAAACAGAGTTAATTACTCAATTCGGTGAGGATTATAAAGAATTCCTTTCTAAAGGTAAAACAGAAAGATTATGCGTTGAACAAGCTGAAAAAGCTGCGATTATTGCTGGATTTAAACCACTTGACGCATTCAAAGAAACTGGATTAAAATCTGGTGATAAAGTCTATTTAAAAAATAAAAATAAGAACATCGTTTTATTTAAAATCGGCAGAAAAGCTTTAACTGCAGGAATGAGAATATTAGGAGCTCATATTGATTCACCACGTCTTGATGTCAAACAAAATCCTCTATATGAAAAAAATGGTTTTGCTTTATTAGACACCCATTACTATGGTGGAATAAAAAAATATCAATGGGTTACAATTCCTCTAGCCATTCATGGTGTAATTATTAAAAAAGACTTAACTGAAGTCAAAGTCGATATCGGTGATAATGAAAATGATCCAGTATTTGGCATTTCTGATTTATTAATTCACCTTGCACAAGATCAATTACAAAAAACTGCTAGCAAAGTAATTGAAGGCGAAGACTTAGATTTAACCATCGCTTCTATTCCTCTTGATGGCGCAGAAAAAGAAGCTGTCAAAGCTAATGTTTTAAAACTTTTAAATGAAAAATACGGAGTTGAAGAAGAAGATTTTCTCTCATCTGAATTAGAAATCGTTCCAGCTGGTAAAGCACGTGATTATGGACTAGATCGTTCGATGATTGCAGGATACGGACATGATGATCGCGTTTGTGCTTATACATCTTTAAGAGCAATATTAGATATCGGTGAAGTTGATGATACTGCTTGCTGTATCTTAGTTGATAAAGAAGAAATCGGATCAGTCGGCGCTACTGGCGCGCAATCATTATTCTTTGAAAACGCTATCGCTGAACTTTTATCTTTGATGGGTCAAACATCATACCTTGATTTGAAACACGCTTTAGAAAATGCCAAGATGTTATCAAGTGATGTTTCTGCTGGTTTTGATCCATTATACCCTTCGGTAAATGACCCTAAAAATGCTTGTTATTTAGGAAATGGTATCGTTTTTAATAAATATACGGGTTCACGTGGAAAATCTGGCTCAAATGATGCTAATCCAGAGTATTTTGCTTGGGTTAGAAATATCATGGATAGTGCCAATGTTCACTTCCAAACCGCAGAATTAGGTCGTGTTGACCAAGGTGGCGGTGGAACAATCGCCTATATTTTGGGAAATTATAATATGAACGTAGTAGATGCAGGAGTTGCAGTATTTAATATGCACTCTCCAATGGAAATTGTTTCTAAAGCTGACGTCTATGAAACTTATCTTGCTTATAAAGCATTCTTAGGTAATTAGACGATGAAGTTTAAGAATAAATTATTTTCAATTGTTTCGATAGTTTTGCTATCTTCATGTGCAATTAATATCAATTTAGGAATCAATAGTTCTTCATCTAGTCAATCGCTTAGTAGTAACTCTTCAATTAGTGTTTCAACGGATGTTTCTTCTACTAATTCTAGCAATCAAGATAGTAGCAGTGAAATCAGTTCATCATCAATCGAATCTAGTAGCAGTTCTTCATCTGAAGTTTCTAGTTCATCATCAATTGAGTCTAGTAGCAGTTCTTCATCTAGTGAAGAATTAACTTATGATCCATATACTGATGTCACTTTTGATGATTTTTATGCCTCTTATACCCCTGCCACTAGTTATAAAGATGCCTATTATCGTACACAACATGGATTTATGTCTGGATCAATCGCTGAAACTCAAGACGGATATTATCCTCACGCTAATAATAAATATACCGAAAATGATAAATATGTAAAAATTAGCGATGGTAAATATACTTATCGTGATGATGGTGGCTATGAATCTTTTGTTATTAATGGCACCGATACTAAAATTTATTATGGTGGAGGTTATATTCTTTTAGAAGAAGTAGCCGCGTACATTCAAGCTTTTGGGGAAGTTCCACCAAATAATAACTACGATAAAGGTTCTTCTGGCAAACAAGAAGCCATTGCTACTTGGGGAAGATATGGAAGAGTTAATGTTGGATATTTTTCTGGCGATACCTCAAAATATAAATATGAACCACTCTTACCTGAATTAAGCACTAAATCTTATATTGAAACTGATATCGGAAGTTTAGGTGGATTTGATTGCAATGGCACGGTATCTCCTTATTACGATAATGGAAGAATTAATCGTGGTGTTTGTAGAATTGTCTATACTTCAACATATAAAAATGGAACGCCGATAAAAGACATAAAAGAGCGTCATGTTTTCTATACCTACAATCACTATAATGATTTCCAAGAATATCTTAATTATGACTGTGGATGGGGCACTAGATTCGGTAATGAATCCGCTGGAAATAATTATAATTATTATAATCCATCTAATCCGCCATCTGATTATCCAAATGTAGTCTTAAAAAAATTGAGCGAGGTTCTATAACGAACTTCGCTCTTTTGCTTGCGCTAACATTAATTTAATACGGTTTTCTTGATTGACTTTTGTTGCTCCTGGATCATAATCAATAGCAACGATATTGGCTTGTGGATAATTCTTTTTTATCACTCTTTGCATACCTTTTGAGACAATGTGATTAGGTAAACATCCAAAGGGTTGACACGATACAATATTTGGACATCCACTTTCAACAAGCATTGCCATTTCCGCTGGAATAAGCCATCCTTCGCCCATCACAACCCCTTCTGAAATAAATGTATTCGCCGCTTTTTTTAATTTTTCAAAATCATGAAAAGGCTCAAATGAACTATATTTACTCACGACCTTATTGACTTTCTTTTGCATAGAATACATGATTTTATATTCTAATTTATATATAAACGCCAGTTTATTTTTGTTTTTATATTGACGATGATTCCAAATGGTTGCATCGGCTGAATACATCACAAAATCCATCAATGAGGGCACTACGACTTCACAATCTACACTATGTAAGAAATCTTCGAGATGATTATTGGCAAGTGGTGAATATTTTGCATATATTTCACCTACAATTCCCACCTTTATCTTTGTTTCTTTCTTAGTTGGAATCGATGAAAAATCGATTGCAATTTCTTTGGCAATTCGATAAAGGTGGCGATACTTTTTATGATTTAAATATTCTTTTAATTTATCATTCCATTTATCTAACATTTTTTTACTATCGCCTTTATTTATCTCATAAGGTAATACTTGATTATAAAATGACATCAAAATATCCCCATAAAAAACGGATAATAACATTTCTAAAAGATTAGTTGTCGTTAACTTAAAGCCAGAATTTTCATCTTTTTCTAATCCAGAAAAATTTAACGAGATAACTGGAATTTGTGGATAGACATTTGCGATGGCTTTTCTAATTAAGTTAATGT
The DNA here is from genome assembly GCA_902493275.1 of uncultured Bacillota bacterium. Classification (GTDB taxonomy): domain Bacteria; phylum Bacillota_I; class Bacilli_A; order RFN20; family CAG-449; genus CAG-449. The sequence continues at coordinate 63,183 of CABUOQ010000001.1, forward strand.
AATTAGATGCTCGACATCCGCCTCCAGTTTGAGTCATGATAAAGGCTACTTTATTTTCATCGTATTTACCACTTTTCATCGCATCGATAAATTGTCCAACAACTAATAACGCTGGATAACAAGCATCATTATGAACATTTTTCAAACCCTCATCGATGACACTTCGAGATGAATTTCTAAGGCATTCAATCTTATAACCACTCTTTTCAAAAACATTTTTAAATAAGCCTAGATGGATTGGTAACATATCTGGGACAAGTATAGTATGAGTTTGCTTCATTTGCTTAGTAAATTGCGGATACATTTTTACACCTCGACTTTTTCCTTGACACTTTCTTCATCCATCGCCGCTAATAGGCTTCTAATACGGATTTTTAAAGCCCCTAAATTATTAATTTCATCGATTTTTAATTGAGTATATAATTTATTATTACTCTCTAAAAAATAACGTAATTCATCAGTAGTTATCGCATCTATTCCACATCCAAATGAAACCAATTGAATCATCTGCATATCACTTTGATTAATAACATAATTAGCCGCCTTAAATAGACGAGAATGATATGTCCATTGATTAAGAATTCCTAATGATGGTGTATGACTTTTATAAGCGAGATAATCCTCACTTAAAACCATCAATCCTAATGAAGATATATAGCGAGAAATACCATGATTAATCTCTGGGTCGATGTGATATGGTCGACCCGCTAAAACAATAATCTTTTTATTATTTGCCCGAGCAAATGATAAATATTCATCACCTTTAATAACGATTTTATGATGATAATTATCTAATTCTTGATAACCCTTATTAAGTGCTTCTTGTAATGCTTTCTTAGAAATTTTAAATTTTTTCAAGTAACGATATAACTCATTTGAAACTTGTTTTTTATTGTTTAAATCAAGATAAGGTGAGAAAAAATTCTTTTTATTTAATTCTTGCATATTCCCTTTTAGTGTTTCAGGATAATAGGCGACAACTGGACAGTTATAATGATTATCACTTTCATGTTCATCGTAGTTATATGTTTGACATGGATAAAATATAAAATCAACCTTTTTTTCTAGTAATTCTTTTATATGACCATGCATTAATTTTGCCGGATAACATACCGTATCAGAAGCAATAGTATCTTGACCTTTATAGTATTTTTTTCGGCTTGAGACATTAGATGTGACGACTTTAAATCCTAATTCATTGAATAGTGTGGCAAATAATGGTAATTGCTCAAAATAATTTAATTGAAGAGGCAAACCCACAACCGCAATATTTTGCTTATTAGTTAGGTGAGAATAATGATCAATTAGTTCTAGTTTGTAATCATAAAGCGATGGTAGACTTTCATTTTTATGTGTCACCGAAACACGATCACAGCGATTTCCGGAAATAAAACGCTTCCCGCCGTTAAAGTTGATGATATTTAAAGCGCAATGTGCAGTGCACGCATGACAAATCGAATTAATAGATTTATACGAAAAATTATTAAGTTCATCTAAAGATAGTAGTGTTTGCTCTTTCACGTGTTCGCTAGCGTATATTGCCGCGCCAAATGCTCCCATCAATTCGCTAATTTGAGGTCGAATTACATTATGATTTAGCTCTTTTTCAAAACTCCTTAATACGGCATCATTAAGAAATGTTCCACCTTGAGCAACGATATTTTGTCCTAATTCTTCTATATTTTTAATCCTTATAACTTTATAGATGGCATTTTTAATTATCGATTGCGATAATCCTGCTGAAATATCATCAATTCCTGCTCCATCTTTTTGAGCTTGTTTAACTGATGAATTCATAAAAACGGTACATCTAGAACCTAATTCAACTGGATTTTTAGCAAAGAGTCCTAATTTTGCAAAATCTTTAATTGAATATCCTAAAGCCTCAGCAAATGATTGAATAAATGATCCACATCCTGAAGAACAAGCCTCATTTAAAACAATGGAGTCAATCGCTTTATTTTTTATCTTAAAACATTTAATATCTTGACCACCGATATCGATTATAAAATCGACATCTGGACAAAAATATGATGCCGCTTTAAAATGAGCGATAGTTTCCACAATTCCATTTTCTACTCCTAATCCAGCTCTAATCAATTCTTCACCATAGCCAGTGACTGCACTAGAAACGATTTCTAAACTACCATTTGACATTTGATAAATATTTTTCAATTGTTCAACGATGATATCTAATGGACGTCCTTTATTAGAAACATAATAACTATATAAAATTTCATACTTTTCATTTAGAAGGACTAATTTTGTGGTGGTTGAACCTGCATCAATACCAAGATATGCCTTTCCTTTATAGTCTTGAAGATTACAATATTTTGCATCATTTCGATTATGACGAGCTACAAATTCTTCATATTCTTCCATATTTTTAAATAGTGGTGATGTAGTGATAATATTATTATCCATCTTGGATGAAGAAATCTTGTTAATGATTTCACTTAGTGATATCTCCTTTTCAGATTTTCTCGCATATAAAGCTGCACCTAGAGCCATAAACACTGGTCCTTTTTCTGGAAATAATGCATGATCACCATCAAGATTTAAAGTTTTAATAAATGCATTTTGAAGCGATTTTATAAATGATAAAGGTCCACCTAAAAACAATACATGGCCTTCAATTTTTCGTCCTTGAGCTAAGCCAGATACGGTTTGATCCACAACCGCTTGAAAAATTGAAGCGGCAATATCTTCAAGCATCGCTCCTTGATTGATTAAAGGTTGAATATCTGATTTAGCAAAGACTCCACATCGCGAAGCAATCGGATAAACTTTTTTCGCTTTTAAAGCAAGTTGATCCAATTTATCGACACTCACTCCTAATAAGGTTGCCATCTGATCGATAAATGCGCCTGTTCCCCCGGCACATGAGCCGTTCATTCTCTCTTCAACTCCATGACTTAAGAAAATTATTTTGGCATCTTCTCCGCCTAATTCCACAACTACATCAGTTCGTGGATAAAAACTTTTAACTGCTAAAAAAGCCGAATGGACTTCTTGAACAAAGCCTAGATTTGATTTAGATGATAATCCTAATCCTGCCGATCCAGTAACTGAAACTTTACAAACAAAATCACCAAATTTATCTTTGACGACTTTTAATTCATTAATAACTGTTTCTTTTACTTCTGAAAAATGACGAACATAATTGTCATATAATATTTTATTTTCTTCATCAATTATTACAACTTTTACAGTTGTTGAACCGACATCAATTCCAAGATTAAATACTTTTTCCATTTGCATCTCCAAATCTAGTGATTATTATAATAAAAATAATTATCTAGAAAAAGTTTTTTTTATCAAATACACACAATTGAATTTTTGTAAAAAAAGATTCCATGTATGATGAAACCGAAAATTCAAAATACATGGAATCAATTAATTTATTATTTTGGATTTATTCTTGAGGACTATCTTTTATCTCTTCAGCTTTTTTATCGCGGAGGATTAAGTTCAATGCAATACCTAAAATCATCGACATCGCCGTTGAAGTAATTGTTGCTGAGCCAATGCTAATTGCTAAGCCACCAATTCCGCTTACTAAGATGACTGAGGCAACAATAACATTCTTTGTAATACTGAAATCCACCTTTTCATTTATTAACATTTTTACACCGCTAGAAGCGATAAAACCATACAAAATCAAACTTACACCACCAGTAATACAAGCAGGAATAGTTGATAATAATAAGGTTAAAGGACCAAAAAATCCTAAAACTATTGAAAGAATAGCTGCGACAATAATAACGTTAATTGAAGCGATTTTACTAACACCGATAACCGCTACATTTTCACCATATGTTGTATTTGCAGCACCGCATATTATACCAGAAGCGGCTGTGGCTAAACCATCTCCGATTAAAGTTTTGCTTAAACCCGGTTCATCATTTATTAAATCACGATCAATAATATTACCTAAGTTTTTGTGATCACCGATATGTTCACAAATAGTTACTACTGCTACTGGAGCAAAGATAATAAATACTGATAATATTTGTCCAGCTTCAAATGGAACGGTTTGCTTAATAGCTCTTCCTAAAATAAAATCAGTGTTAATATATGTTGATATATTTCCCCAATCAGCATTAGTGAATGGTGAAAAATCAACAATTTGTAACCATGTTTGATTGCAAGCTATTCCAATTAAAGTTAAGATAACCGCTAATATATATGCTCCACCCATTCCGCAAACAAATGGAATTAACGAAATCATCTTTTTACCATAGTGCGAACAAACCGCAGTTATTATTACTGCTACTAAGCCAATCAATACTGACATCAATGAATTACCGCCAGCGACAGCAACAGAAGAAATATTATTAACTGCTGAACCAGCCAAACCTAAACCAATAACCATAATTATTGGTCCAATTACAACTGGTGGTAATAATTTATTTAACCACTTTGTACCAACAAATTTAATTATTAAAGCAATAACTACATAAATAACCCCAACAATTGCCATTCCGATAATTAATGCCCAGTAATTTAAATCATATTTTCCCGCTAATCCATTATCGATGACTCCTAAAGTAAGTGCTGATACCATCGGCGCCAGATACGCAAAGGATGAGCTTAAAAATACCGGCGATTTCTTTCGAGTAATAAATGTATAAATTATTGTTCCTACACCAGCACCAATTAAAGTTGCACCAATCGGAAATGTTACTCCAACACCACCATTTGCAACTGAATTACCCATGATTAATGGCACTGTAATACATGCAACAAGCATGGCTAAAATATGTTGAATTGAGAATAAAATCCATTGTGAAAGTTTCTTTGGGTTCTCTTCAACATCAAAAACTAAATTTTTGTTCTTTTTCATCTTTACCTCCCCCATATTGTCAAAAAAAAGACTTATCACCTAATGATGACAAGTCTATTAAATTAACAATAAATTTGAAAATAAAAACTTTCTGAGTATTCGCTTATTCTTAATGTATGTTGGCAACATCTTCATAAATGAACCTCCTAAAAATTTTTATCTTTTTTATTATATCATCGTATGAAGATTTGTAAACTATTTTTTTTATTAATTTCAATCAACTAAATAAGTACTAATTTTTTATGATTGTAACTGTACATTCTTCACTAGTTAAATTAGATACTGAAATTGTATATCCAACTTCGTTTCCAGCATTGAATCTTGTGCCGTTATTGAAGAAAGTAGAAGATGCTTGGAATTTTTTACTTCCAGTCCATAAAGTAGTAGAAGGATCAATATAACCGCCATAGCCATTATTGATTTTATTATTTCCACCTTGATCTAAAAGATGCAAATAACGATAGATTTTCTTATAAGCATTACTTAAATAAGAATTTGAATAAGAGTTTGAAGCTCCAACATAGTAAATATAATTACTATCGGTAATATCTATATCATCAGCATATGAGACAAAATTACCCATTGAATTTAACTTTACCAATCTTGCGTCAACATGATAGATCCTTAATCCATTATAATTATACATTTTGTCTCTTCCATTATATTGATGCTTAGCATCAATCTCATTTAAGCCTTGATTAGTATAGTATTCAATAAAGAGATATTCATCAAAAATCGATTTATTCCAGTCATCATTAATGAGAATGGCTTCATCATATAAGGCGGAAGTTTTTAATTTGATGGTAGCATCACCTTTGACATAATATGGATTTATCCATCCAAGAGCAAATTTAGAGTATGCATTTTGATCGCCGACATTGTATGATTGCATTTCTAATTCTCCTGCTGGATTCCATGCATTGGTATCGTCATAGCAATAATAATCATCTAATCCAAGCATATGTCCGCTTTCATGAATATAAGTATGCGCATCGACTTTATTATAGTTATAACCATCTTGATATTTATCATTCATAAACGCATAGCTAGCCCACATATAGGAATTGAATGCTGGTTTATTAGCATTAGGACTATAAAGATAATTACCTTGAGATGCTACGTGGCACCACGCCCAGTAGGCGGTATCAGATGTCATTTTATAATCATTAGAGTAAATGAAGATGGCATTATCAACATATCCATCACTATTAAGGTCATATTTTTTTAATAATGAGGCTTCAGTTGCATTATAATATTTAGAAATCACATAATTAGGCGCATCATTTCCATATGAGTCAAGAGCATTGATGGTCATATTTAAAGAATATACTGAACTTACTTCCCCAGTAATATTTAATTTACCATAGCTTGATTTATAGTAAAAAGAACTAACAGATTCATAAGCGGTATCTTCACTTTTACCAAAAAATGCAGTATTGAGTTCATCTAACATTGTGGATGTCCATTTTGGACCATCTTTAAGTTCAACTGGAATTACTAAGAACTTTTGATTACCAACGCTTTTTGTTGTATACCAACCTAATTGTGAGTTTGTATCAGTCATCGTATATTTAACATCATCGCGATTAATCTTTTCATAGTTTAATGCCTCATCTTTCGATGATACACTGCTAGATGAATTCACAACATTCGACGATGAAGAAATACTATTAAATTCTGATGAGTCGGTAGAAGATGTTTCAGATTGTGATGTCCCTAAATTTATTTTTATTGTGCAACTACTCAATAATAATCCACCAAGTAAAATAATTATGCTTTTCTTTTTCATAAATAATTCCTCCAAAAATTTAAATATTAGCATCATATAATGAATGAGCGATATAACTTAAGTGATCACCAGCTCTTTCAAGATTAGAGACTAAGTTAATAAAAATTGAATTAGATAATGGTGAACATTTTCCTTCTTCTAATCTTTTTATATGTGCACTAATTAATTCACTTCTTAATTTATCAATTTCATTTTCGATTTTATCAGATTGTTTTATTATCACCTTTTCGTGTTTAGAAAATAATTTTTTTACATTTTCATATTGTTGATTGAGGTTCTCTTTTAATGATAATATTCCCGTTTCAGCTTCTTTTGTAAAAACAAGATTTTCATCTAAACGCTTTTTCGTATATTTAATCATGTTATCAGCAATTTCCGCTTCACGGGAAAAATCAATTAATATACGATGCAGTGAAGCAATAAATCTTTCATCTTCGGTATTGATATCTAAAGAAGAAGTTTTAAGCAGATAATTTAATATCTCCGTATTCATTTTATCAATATATGAAATGTTTTCATATATTTTATCTTCATCTTTTAATGAATTATTTAAAAAAGCGTCAATAGATAAATTTAAGCATTCTAATGACATTCTTCCTAAACGCAAAGTTTCTTTACCAGCTTGATCGATAGCGATAGATGGAGTTTTAAAGAAACGCTCATCAAGAGATGTTATCATTACATTATCCTTTTTATTAGGGATAAGTAGTGTTGCTATCTTAACAAATATATTTATGAAAGGCAAGAAAATTAGTGTTGAAATAATATTAAAGAAAGTATGGAACATCGCAATTTGGGTTCCAGGAATATTTGGGAACCATCGCATAAAAGTATCGTGATTAAAATTAGGCCAACATATCAATAAAATAAAGAACATTGTCGAGCCAAATAAATTGAACAATAAGTGAATTAATGAAGCTCTTTTAGCGTTTGGTGTAGCGCCAATAGAAGAAGCTAAAGCGGTTATACATGTTCCAATATTCGTACCGAGAATTATATATAAAACCGCATTATAATTATCGGCACTACCAATACTTAATCCGCTCATAAGCATGGTTATTAATATTGTAGTTACTGCAGATGATGATTGCAATATCGCCGTAATTACCATTCCGACAAGTAAAAGTAAAAATGGATTATTTATTCCTGATAAAAGCTGCTGAATCTGCTTTGAATTATCAAAAGCCATCGCATCTGACATAAATTGTAAAGCTAAGAAAACAAGTCCTAATCCAGCAAGAGACATAAATATATTTTTAGTCTTCTCATGTTTAGATAGCATATTTCCAAATAAACCTATGAAAGCTAATACCATTAAGACTTCCGCAACTGGAATAGCATTTAAAGAAACAATCTGCGCAGTAATTGTCGTACCAATGTTAGCACCCATAATCATTGCTGTCGCTTGGAATAGATCCATAATTCCGGCGTTAACAAATCCGACTACCATAACCGTTGCCGCGGATGATGATTGAATAATTGCCGTTATTAACGCTCCAATACCAACGCCAATAAAACGATTTTTAGATGTCTTCTTAAAAAGTTTTTTTAAGCCAGAATTAGCCAGTTTTTCAATATTTTCAGATAGGATTTTAAATCCAATCAAAAACGCCCCCAAACCGGCCAATAATTTAACTATTGCAATGACATAATCCCACATTAATAATCCCCTTTGTCTACATTAATGGCGCAATCATTCTTAAAATATCCTTAAGTATGCGCTCATGAACTTTTAATTTACCATTTTTATCATTGATTTCCACGCCATCATTTTTAATGATATTTTCAAAATCCTGTTTCATTAATAAAATACTATCATCATTATAAATCCAAGCCCCACATTCAAAATGATGTACAGTTGAGCGATAATCAAGATTAATTGTTCCAACTGTTGCTATTTTATCATCACAAACAAACATTTTAGCATGTATGAATCCTGGTTTATATTCATATATTCCAACTCCCTCTTTTATCAAATTTTGGTAATTGCTTTTTGTCATGATATATATCACTTTTTTATCTGGAATATGTGGAGTGATAATTTTTACATCGACTCCTCTTTTAGAAGCATTAATTATCGCTTCAAAAAATTCATAATCCATGATTAAATAAGGTGTAGTAATATATAGATATTTTACCGCTTGATTAATGATATTTAAATAGACATTTTTACCAACATAATATTGATAAGTTGGAGAAGGGCCATCGCCATAAAGTGATATGAAACTTTTATTTTCATAAATCTCATGCTTATTATTTAAGTATTTGCTTGGATCAATTTTCTTTAATGCACTGGAATTATAAAGTTTAATGAACATGAATATCAATGAATCAACGCATTTACCTTTAACAAGCACGGCATTATCTTTCCATACTCCAAATGGATGTTTGATATTTACATATTCATCTGCGATATTAATTCCACCAGTAAATCCAACTTCACCATCGATGACAGTAATCTTACGATGATCACGATTATTATGAATCACAGATACTAATGGTTTAAAGGGTAAAAATTTACATGCGTTAATACCTTCATTTCTTAAATCATAAAAGAAACCATTTCGTACTTTTGAGATGCTTCCTACATCATCATACATAAAATATATTTCGACGCCTTCTTTAGCTTTTTTTAGTAATATCTCATGGATTGAATCAAGCATTGTACCGTATTCAACAATGAAATATTCCATAAAAATATATTTTTTAGCTTTTGATAATTCTTCAAGCAATTTAGCGTGAAACTCTTCTCCAGTAGATAAATACTCAATATAGCAATCTTTATAAACTGGTAAATTGATTGTATTTTCAATATAACGCGCTTGTCCATAGGCATTTTCATTAGTGTTTTTTAATTGCTCAAAAGCATCCTCATTTACTAAGCAATAGGACTTAAGTTCTTTTGTTTCTTCTTCAAGTTTCTTACGATTTTTCTTCGACAAATTATAATTTCCAAACGCTCCATAAAGAGTAATTCCAAAAATAGGTAATATTAAAATAATGGCAATCCATGGTAATTTAAATGATGCTGGTCGATTCTTATTCAATATGACAAGAAACACGATAATTGCAATCACCGAAAAAGCATAATTAACCCATCTATAATATGATGCTAACCAGAATGTGGTTGCACACAAAACTAGTACTTGCAATATAATTGCAATAAATACATAAAAAAATCGTGAAAAGAAAATTTTTAAAAATCTCATATATAATACCTAGTTTATCCTCAATGCAATTGCGTATAAACTAATTTAATAATATATTTTTTATATATTTTTTTCAATTATGATTAAAAATAAAAACTCTAAATTCCAAATTTAATTCATCATTATAATTAAAATTTATAGCTATGTAAATATTATTTATGAACTCAATTTTGATATAAAATCATGTACTATATACTGTGTATATAGTAAATATCATAAAAAAGTTTAAACAAAAAAACTTATTTACAATTAAATTTTATTATATTATATTTTCAATGTAATCATATGTAAGCCCTTACATATAAAGTGATCTCTCTCATGATTTATTTTATATTTATATTTTAATTTCATGACATCTAACTCACTATTCAGCAAGAAAATTGCTAGCTGCATTATAAATACCAAGGAGGAATATTATGTCAATTTATGATGAATCGCTAAAACAACATTACCAATGGCATGGTAAAATTGAAACTCGTCCTCGTGTCGAAGTCGATACTAAGGAAAAATTAATGCTCTGCTATACTCCTGGAGTTGCCCAAGCGTGCCTAGAAATTCAAAAAGATGTTAATAAGTCTTTTGAGTTAACTAGACGTTGGAATACTGTTGCCATTATAACCGATGGTACTGCAATATTAGGTTTAGGAGATATCGGTCCAGAAGCAGGAATGCCAGTAATGGAAGGAAAAGCTGCTTTATTTAAAGCTTTTGGAAATGTTGATGCTTTTCCACTATGTTTAAAAACTAAAGATACCGAAGAAATTATTCGTACTATTCAAATTTTAAGTGGCTCATTTGGAGGAATTAATTTAGAAGATATTTCTGCTCCACGTTGCTTTGAGATTGAAAGACGATTAAAACAGACATGTGGAATTCCAGTTTTCCATGATGACCAACATGGAACTGCTATCGTAGTGGGTGCCGCAGTATTAAATGCCTTAAAAATTGTAAAAAAAGATATTGAAGATGTCGTTTGCGTTATTAATGGTGCTGGTGCCGCGGGAATCTCTATCGGAAAATTCTTATTAAAGCTTGGCGTCAAGGATGTTATTTTCTGTGATCGTCAAGGAATTATTTATGAAGGAATGGAAAATTTAAATTCCGCTCATGAAGAAGTTTCACATATTTCCAATAAAAAACACTTAAAAGGATTATTAAAGGATGCCTTAGTGGGAGCTGATATCTTTGTTGGAGTTTCAGCACCAAGATTAGTGAATAAAGAAATGATTCAAACAATGAATCACGATGCAATAGTCTTCCCTCTAGCAAATCCAGTCCCTGAAATAACTCGTGAAGAAGCTATAGCAGGTGGAGCAAGAATTGTTGGCACTGGCTCTTCTGAACATCCAAATCAAATTAATAACGTATTAGTATTCCCTGGTGTTTTCCGTGGTGCGTTAGATGCTAGAGCCAAAGATATCAATATGGAAATGATGATTGCAGCTGCTAAGGCCATCGCTGGAATGATTAAAGATGAAGATTTAAATGAAGATAATATTATTCCTCTAGCCTTTGATAAGAAAGCTCATGAAGCTGTAGCTAAAGCAGTTAAGGAAGCCGCGTATAAAACTAAAGTAAATCAAATATAAGGTGCAACAATGAAAACAAGTAAAAAAATACTTATCAGTCCCTTAATCATATTATTAAGTATTGGTATTCTCGCGTGTTCAAATCAAAATGACACAATGGGATTTGATAATACAACTTACGATATTTCACTCAATAATGATAAAAGTGTAATCGCCACAATTAAGAAAAATAATAATGGTTATTCACTTGATATTACTGGAGAAGGTGATGTAAAAGATTTTTCAAAAAAGAATCGAACTCCATGGTATTCTATCTATAAAAAAATAAATGAAATATCTATTGGAAATGGAATAAAGAGTCTAGGAAATGAAGTATTTAATAATATTAATCTTCCTTATCTTATAACTCCAGAAACGTTGACGAAAATAACTTCCACCTCCTTTTATGAAAATACGATTATATACTCCTATGCTGATGATATCGAAGGTGATGAGAACTATACCATTTATTACTATTCAGAAAATCAACCATCTTCTCAGGAATCTAACAATAAAAAATATTGGCATATCGTTGACGATCTCATTACCATATGGCCATCAATCGAAGAGATAAAAACATTATTTGTCGGTAATAGTTTTACTTATTATAACGATATTCCTGCCCTTACTCAATCAATAGCTAATGATTTAGGCTATAACTTAGTTTGTGAATCTGTTACTATGGGGTCTCATAATCTAGAACAATTTGCAAATAAAGATGATGAATATGGCAAAATAGTTTTTAATAAATTAACTGCAAATAATGATTATAAATATCTTATTCTACAAGAGCAATCAACTAGAAGTTACACTAAATATTCTAACTTTAAAAATGGTGCTACTATCTTAAAACTTCTCGCAGATTCAACTCAAACTGACTGTACAACAAGGCTCTACTCCACTTGGGGATATCAATCTGCCGCGGATGACCTTAAAGTTACAATACCAGAAATGGAAGAAAAAGTGCGTGATGCTTATGACAGTTTAGCTCAAGAATTAAATGTTAATGTTCATTACGTTGGTAAAGCTTTTTCAAAAGTTTACTTAGAATATAATTCACAAATAAATTTATATCACACTGATAATAAACATCCTTCATATGCGGGCAGTTATTTATCAGCCTTAATACATGTCGGAAGCATACTTAAATGTGATATCCGTAACACACAATTTATAGGAGAACTAAAAGAGCCTATTGCTGAAATTCTCAAACAAGTAGCATATGAAGTTTTAATTAATTAAAGAAAGGAAAAGACAATGAAAAAAAAGAAATTAATACTTTTATTCAGTTCGATATTAACCCTTGCTGGAATTGCCGGATGTAATAGTAATATCACATCATCAAATTCACAAGAAGAATCAATTAGTATCGTCAATCATTACTTAGTTCATTTCTATGTCGAAGAAAAACTATATACAACAGTAAGAGTCGCAGAAGGTGAAATAATTGACAAGGAGATTCCAACACCTACCAAAACCGGCTACCGCTTTGTTGGATGGCAACTAGCTAATGGAGTCAGTTTTGATATCTTAACTGAACAAATAACTTCCTCACTTGATTTATTCGCATCATTTAAAAAAATTGAAGAGACAATCAATGTTGAAGATGTTAAAGATGCTAATAAAGAATACTATCTTGTCATTGGCTGGTATGGTAAGACTTCAACTTCTGGATTAGATAATACTGTTATGACTACATTCGCCAAAAATCTTGTAACTTATCTTAAAAAGATTGGCGCAACTAATGATAATATAAATAACGTTAGCATTAGAAAATACTGTGGTGATGTTGAGCCAAATGACGTCGCTACTATGGGTGGATTAATCAATACTGATGGTGATTGTGATTTACTTCTTGGAATTGGTAAAAACATCACTTCTACTGGTGGAGTTGAAACTAAAGATCGTGTCGACACTATCACAATGGGGGAAAAGACGCGTTCAATGGCATTAGTAAGTGAAAACGAAATTGCAGCTAAAGTGTATGATTACATTCAAAGATGCCAAGAGACAACAAACTCAATCTTTACTGCTGAATTTGATATTTCCAAAACACCTGTTGACAATGGATCATCCGTTGATCCTGAACCTGATCCTGAACCAGGTGATGAAACTATTAATGTTGAAGATGTTAAAGATGCTAATAAAGAATACTATCTTGTTATTGGTTGGTATGGTAAAACATCCACTTCTGGATTAGATAATACTGTTATGACTACGTTTGCTAATAATCTTGTCACCTATTTAAAAGCAATCGGAGCAACGAATGAGAATATTAAAGGTATAAGTATTAGAAAATACTGTGGTGATGCTGAGCCAAATGATGTCGCTACAATGGGTGGATTAATCAATACTGATGGTGATTGTGATTTACTTCTTGGAATTGGTAAAAACATCACTTCTACTGGTGGAGTTGAAACTAAAGATCGTGTCGACACTATCACAATGGGGGAAAAGACGCGTTCAATGGCATTAGTAAGTGAAAACGAAATTGCAGCTAAAGTGTATGATTACATTCAAAGATGCCAAGAGACAGAAAACTCAATATTTACCTCGACATTTGATATCGCAAAGACTCCAACATCTGAAGAAACAGTTGACCCAAATCCTTCATATGTTCCATTCGAAGGAACCTTAAATGTCGAAGATGTTAAAGATTCAAGTAAAGAATACTATCTTGTCATTGGTTGGTATGGTAAAACCTCTACTTCAGGTTTAGATAATACTGTCATGACCACGTTTGCTAATAATCTAATTAAATATATGAATGATATGAAAATTAATAAAGATGATACTGCGCGTATAAGTATTAGAAAATACTGTGGTGATGTTGAACCAAATGATGTTGCTACTATGGGTGGATTAATTAATACCGATGGTGATTGTGATATTCTTCTTGGTGTTGGTAAAAACATCACTTCTACAGGTGGAGTTGAAACTAAAGATCGTGTCGATACCATCAATATGGGTAGTAAAACGCGTTCAATGGCATTAGTAAGTGATAAAGAAATAGCAACCAAATTATTTAACTATGTTCAAAAATGTCAAGATGCGTCTAATTCAATCTTCACTCCTGAGTTTGATATATCAAAAACACCTACTGATGATGGAACTACTAGTAGCTTAAATAATCCGTTATTGCTAGATGAGTATATATTTACTTTGGGTTTATAAAATTGAGGAGGATATATGAAAAACAAAAAGTTATTATTAATTCCTATCACACTCATGACTTTGATGGGATGCTCAGCCGTCAAAGGACTAGAAAACGAAGTTACTGTAGTTTTCGAATATGATGGCGAGGTTATTAAAACTGATACCGTACACCAATTTAAAAATTGTCTGACTCCTTCCTTGAGCGAAGAACAAATTCCAATTGATAATGAATTCTTTGGTTGGACCTGGTTCAATCCAGATTCAATAAAAGCTACAGATGAAAATTTTGACAGCAAATATATTGAAAATAATGGCGTTGTTCATTATGACGAAATCAAATCATATACGCAAAATTCAGTTGTAGTTTTAAGACCTTTATTCATTGATATTGCAGAAATTCCTGTACCAAATTATTATATTGCAATCGGCTGGTATGGTAAGACTTCAACTTCAGGCTTAGATAAAGCAAAAATGGATGCCTGGACTGATGATTTAAAATCTTATTTACAAAGTGAAGGTGCAACTTCAGAAGATTTAGATAATATTATCGTGAAAGAATACTTAGGTGATGTTGCCACCGCCGGAGGATTAGTTAATAAAGACCGCTTTATCGATGTCTTAGTCGGCTTTGGTAATAATATTGATTCAACAGGTGGTGTCGAAGTAATTGAAAAAGTCGGTGGCATTGAAATGGGTGGTAAAAGCCGTGTCATCGCAAGATTAACTGAAAAAGAAATTGCGATTAAAGTCTATAATTGGTTACAAACCGATGATGGAAATAAGGCATTGAAATAGGAGAAATTATGAGAAAACGTAATAATTTAATTAAGGCAGGAACAATACTTGGATATGTTACTGCATTCATATACATATTAATAACCGCTCTACTTTACTCACTTTCTAATTCATTATTTTGGCTTAGCCTTGTTCTTGCAGCCATATCACTTTATTCTTCATTATTTGCTGGAACATTAAGAGTTGAACTTGAAAACGATAAAATTGAAGGTAAAAATAAAACAAAATTTCTTGTTAATAGCATCGTCTCAATTGTATCACCAATTTCATTTGCATTATATTTAATAGTTTTAATTAAAAAATATGATTCTGTAAATGATGATGTTAAAGTTTTTATTCCCGAAGAAAAAGAAAAAAATGTCACGACAAAAAAATGGTATAAAAAATCAAATTTTATTGTGTCATGTATCGGTCTTGGAACTCTTCTTCTTTCATCATTTGTCGCTAGAATTGGTGAAACAAGTGGATTTAAAGTTCAAACAACAGATTTCACTTTAACTAAGGAATTGACAGATAAATTCAATACTGGTGAAGAAAACGCTCTAAATGGCAAAAACTTTACAATTAGTGATCCAGCATTAAAATATTCTGTTACTGAATATCGACCAAAAACTGCAACAAAAGAAAATCCTGCACCAGTAGTATTTGTTATGCCAGGTTTTACTAGAACTAAAACAACTATGGCACAATATGCTATCGAACTTTCAAAAAGAGGTGTAGTAACTTATGTTATCGACCCAGGTTCACAAGGTGGTACAACCTATGCTGGATATGAGACAGACGATGAAGGTAACAAAGACATGATTTCCTCTACAGTAGCGGCAAATGGACTAGATTATCTTGTTCAATATGTCTATAACGATACTGAGCGCTTCACTTACATCGACCGCGATCGATTTGGTGCTGTTGGTCATTCAGCTGGCGGAGGAAATGTCGGTCAAGTTGCTCAAGATTTCGCTGGAAAAACTTATGAAGAATCAATTATTAAGTCATTATATATCTCCGGATATATTAAACTAAGTTTAGCAAATCGTTTTAAAGATTTTAGATGTAATGCCGCGTTAAGTTATGCCTACTACGATGAAGGTGCATATCGTTATCAAGAGAACATCAGCGCTTTTGAAGTAGTTGCTAAAAGATTCATCAATGAAGTAAATGATAATAATCTCGGTTATGAAGATGCCATTATCGATTATGAATATGGTTCTATGGATAATGGTACATATCGTGTCATCCATCGTGAAATGACAAATCACTGCTTTGAAATGTATGATGGTCCATCAATTAGTAACACTATCAACTTCTTTAGAAGAGCCTTTGAACTAGATACTAATTTAGACGATACCAGCCATACATGGCTTGTCAAAGAAGGCTTTAATGGTCTAGCTTTAGTGGGATCATTCATGTTTATCTTTGCTCTACTCGCTTTCATTATTGATATGGTTCCTTGGTTTAAATCCTTCAAAGTTGCATCTAATAGCGCAGCTGAATATGAACGAAAACAAAGAATTAAATACGGGTATACTACCAGTTCGAGTGTCATTAATAAAGAGAATTCATCGATAATAAAGCCACAAAAGAAACACTTCTCAGATAAAGTGATCTTCTGGACAACGACGGCTTTAACTGCAATTATCGCCTGCTTAGACTATATTCCTCTAGCAAGATTGACGATGGATTGGTTTCCAGATGCGGCTAATAACACCTACACTTTCTTCTTTCCTGCAAGAATGATGAACGCAGTTATGCTATGGGCATTATTTAATGGTAGTTTAGGATTTATCCTCTTATTAGGCGTTAAAGCTTTAGAAAACCTTTACTTTAAACTTACAAATCAACCAGATAGAATATCTTGGTATCGCTTTAAAGGAATGAAAGTTAAATGGATGGATTTATTAAAAACAGTTTGTCTAGCTTTATTCTCATTCTTATTATTCTATGGTTTATTACAAGTGATCTATTGGATATTCCATCAAGATTTCCGTTTTACATTAGTAAGCGCTTCTCCACTTCAACCTCGTTTCATAGTTACTTGGTTAATCTATCTGTTACCTTTCTTTGTCTTCTACCTTTCAAACTCTGTAAGAGTAAATCTTTCAATTGCTACTGAAGGCTGGAGCGAATTTAAGGTCAACTTATTATCTGGAATTGCAAACTCTATCGGACTTGTATTTATCTTAGTCTTAAATTATTTCTGCTATTTTAAAACTGGTACTGTATTCTATGGATATTACTCACCAAATGATACAAGTGAAATGTGGTTATTCGTTAATATGGTATTTGGAATCATCCCAATGATGTTTATCTTACCAATCTTAAATAGATTCTGCTTCAAGAAAAGTGGTAATGTCTATCTTGGTGCGATGATTACTTGTATGATATTTATCATGATGAGTTTATCAGCATCAGTATCTTACATTCCAATGTAATAAAAAAATTATCTAGGAACTGGCATTAGTTAAGATTGTCAGTTCCTTTTATTATGCTATAATATAAACATGAAAATTATACAAATGAAATATTTTCAAGCTGTTTGTAGATTCAATAATGTCTCTAAAGCAGCTCAATCATTAGGTGTTTCTCAACCGGCTATCTCAAGTGCAATTAAAGAACTTGAGGATGAATTTGGTATTCATTTATTTATAAGAAACAATAATAAATTAGTTCTTTCTGAAGATGGAAAATACTTCTTTAATCATGTTAATAACCTCTTACGTGAAATTGAAGATATTGAAATTCAAATGAAAGATCGCGGTCAAAGATTGAAATCCATTACTATTGGTGTTCCTCCTATCATTGGAACATTTATGTTTCCTAAATTGGTCAATGGATTTTTAAAAGAGAATCCTGATATTCAATGTTCAATTACTGAAACCGGTTCTTTAAAGGTATTAAATCATATCGAACGCGGAAGCATCGATTTAGGCATTATCACTTTTGATGAAACAATTGAAAAAAAATTCTCATATGTGGAATTAATCGATACTGAATTTGTTTTTGCTGTCAATCGTAGTCATCATTTCGCTAATAAAAAGAACATTCGCTTTGAGGATTTAGATAAAGAAGAAATTATTTTATATGCGATAGGTTCCTATCAAGACCGCTTAATTACAAACAAAATTACTGAAAGCAATATCAAGCCTCATGTCTTTATGCATTCTTCTCAACTAGCGAGTATTCTTGAATGCTTAAAGATTCAAAATGTCGGCGCTTTTCTTCATAAAGAAATTGTGGATATGTATCCTTCGCTTGTCGGAATTCCTTTCGTGGAGCCAATAAAAGTTAAAGTTGGCATCGTATATAATAAGGTTTCAGGATTGCTGTCATTACCGACTAAATTCGTTAATTATGCTAAAGCAATGTATAATAAAAAAGATTAATTTTAATTAAATTTATTTATTTTTTTAATGCGATAAAATAAAGATAATAATATTAGTGTTCTTAAATTATTTTAATTAAAAATTTCTGTGATATAATTCAAAAGGAAAAGGAGTTTACTATGAAAATAAGTGATGATATTTTTCAAATCGGCGTTAATGACCATGATATTGATTTATTTGAAGGACAATATAAAGTTCCATATGGAATGGCTTATAATAGTTACCTTATCATGGATGAAAAAGTAGCCATTATGGATACAGTAGATAAAAATTTCACGACTGAATGGTTAAATAATATCCAAAAAACATTAAATGATAAAACACCTGATTATTTAATTGTCCAACACATGGAGATGGATCACTCTAGCAATATAATGAATTTGTTGAATGTCTATCCGAACATTAAAGTCGTTGGAAATATCAAAACATTTTCAATGATTAAACAACTATTTAATATCGATATAAATAACAAGATAGTCGTTAATGATGGCGATACCATCTCATTAGGAAAACATCTATTACAATTTATTTTTGCGCCTATGGTTCATTGGCCTGAAGTTATGATTACCTATGATAATTATAATCAAGTTTTATTTTCTGCAGATGCATTTGGAAAATTTGGGGCACTAGATATCAAACAAGACTGGATAGATGAAGCTAGAAGATATTATATCGGTATCGTTGGTAAATATGGTTTACAAGTACAATCTTTATTGAAAAAAATCTCTAAATTAGAAATTAACACGATATGTTCTTTACATGGACCAATTTTAAATAATAATCTTTCTTATTATATCTCTTTATATGATAAATGGTCATCATATTTAATAGAAGAAGAAGGAATAACTATTGCCTATACTTCAATTTACGGAAATACCAAAGCTGCGGCTATATTACTTGAAGAAAAATTAAAAGCTCGCGGCTATAAAAATGTCATTTCATTTGATTTAGCGCGCGATGATATTCATGAAGCAATAGCCACTAGTTTTAGATTCTCTAAATTAGTTCTAGCCTCGCCAACATATAATACTGGATTATTCCCAATGATGTCTTATTTTATCGATGGACTAGTTGAACGCAATTTTCAAAAAAGATCAATTGCGATAATTGAAAATGGCACTTGGGCTCCGATGGCTGCAAGAATTATCAAAGATAAACTTAGTAAATGTAAAGATTTAACTTTTATTGAGCCAATTGTAACCTTAAAAACCGCGATTAATAATAGTAGTGAAAAAGATATTGAAACTCTTTGTGATAATTTATGTGATGATTTATCATATTAATAAGCTATTTTAGGTATAATTACACGTTTTTGGGTCATAAATATACTTAGAGGTAATTCATGAACTCAAAAAATATCATCTTAAAAATTGAAATTGGAAGTACAATTTTAGTAATGATTTTCGGTGTATTATTACATTTTTTATATGAATGGTCATCTAATAATTCTTTTGTTGGAATTTTTTCACCTGTAAACGAAAGCGTTTGGGAACATCTGAAGCTGATTTTTTATCCTTTGGTATTACAGATTGTCATCGCCTATTTTTATGAACAAAAGCATATTGAAAATTATCTTTACGCTAAAACATTGGCCCTGATTATTTCTTTATGTTTTGTCGTTATTTTTTATTATACTTATTCTGGAATAATTGGCACGAATATCACTTTTATTGATATAAGCACATTCTTTATTGCAATTTTATTAAGTGAATATATCTTTTATAAAAACGTCCAAACAGAAAAAAATACTTCCAAATATGTATCATTGACAATATTATCAATTATCTTCGTGATGTTTTTATTGTTTACATTCATAACGCCAACAATTAATTTATTTAAGGATCCAATAACTGGAACTTTTGGAATATAATACATCATCTTTAAAGCAATTAAAAACTGCATTAGAATATAATAAGTTATTTATTATTTCATAAAATGCAGTTTTAATAATTTATTTTATTACAACGAATTTAGATGGATTTGACCATTCACATCCATTACTTTTATAATAATTCCATGTTGAGTCCTTTTGATAAATATGGGCATTTCTCATCGCAGGACATATTGAAAGATTGCCATATCCTTCCTCTTTAGTAGTATTTAGAAGGTCATAAGCCATGAATACTTTAGCGCTGAAACCTTCTTCGTGATTAATTATTGAATAATTTAAATTTTCACCTAATACCACACCTAATGATTTGGCAAATCTATCACCGATTTGATTTGGACCGACGACTCTTTCAAAATAAATTTTGCCATTACCCGACATCAAGAAGTGATATGTTTTTCCAATTAACCAACTAGTAGATTCACTCTTCAAATTAATCAAAAATTCAAAATTATCATCATAGCCAATATCATAAATGTTATTAATCATAATATCATCATCGGTAAATTCAACTTCAAAATTGATTCCTTGATCATCATAATATACATTCCAAGTAGTATATGCTGTTGAAGCGGTATTCTTACATTGTAATGAAATTTCTGATATCGATGAAGTATTTTGTCCATCATTTTCGCTTGCAAGAGCAATATTACTTCCACTATAAAGGGGGATTGCTAATAAAAACAATGAAACTAATGCTAATTTATTTTTCATATTCTTTACCTCAATATCAAACATCTATATGATTTTTTATTCATATGGAGTTTTATAATTCCATTAGTAACTGTTACTTTAACGCTTTCCTTATTGAATGAATCGTATAAAGTATAATCACCATCAGCTAAAACATAATTTGAATTATTCAAATTGATTTGAATATCTTTATCATTGCTAGAGTAATTAAAGATTGGAAGAACTGATGAATTTCCGCTTCTATCCATCTTGATATAGCTATAAGTATCTTTTTCACTATTATTTGATAATTTATATCTATGACCGGTCGTATTTAATGCGGCTAAAGAGTTTTGTTGAGCGTATAAGCGATGGATTTGATTTTGAACATCCTCGCTATATGTTTGCATAATATCTTGACCAATTCGATTTGATGATCCTGAGTGTAAAAATGCAAGATGACCTGTTGAAGTAACAAGTGCAGCTTCTAACACTCTTTCATTCTCACTTAAATGCAAATAATTATCTTCAAAGTTCATCGTTGCTAAGGATACTCCACCGATTGATACTGTCGTGTCACGGTTATTTTTAATAATATTATCGGTATCATTAACAGAACTGGTTAGATAGTTTTCAAGTCCAAGTGAATATGCATTTCCACCCCAACTTGACATCGCATAATTTTGAATACAATTATAATAGAATGACACGATAAATTTATTATCACCTGAACCTTCAGGAAGAGCAAATTTATTCTTCTTTATCAAGGTCTTAGTAATGGAATTATATGTTACATCACTAGCTGAAGCTTTACCAAAATAGTAAACATCAGGTGCATCAAGAGCAATTCCATCTATACCAAAACTTGACCAGAAATCAATGTAATTATATGTTTCTTCTTGCCACTCTTTGTTTTCAAAATTGAATGTTGGTATCTGTCCACTTTCACCCCAATATCCATAATAATATGCATTAGCAATATCGCTATAGAACCACTTTGTTGGATCGACACAAGTATCACTAAAGACAAACCAATTTCTCTCTTTAGAGTTGATTCCTAAGGCATAATCCTTACATGCTTTTTTAAAATAGTCAGCCGTGGCCTTACCATAACCGACATTGCCAAACATGAAGACATACATTCCTCTTTTGTGCGCTTCATTAATTAATCTTTCAAGATCATCTAAAGTACCAATTAAAGGATCGACTTTGTAATTATTTGTTCCGCCTAGTCCAGCCCAAATATCAGCTAGGCCCTCATATGGTTGGTGCAATTCTATGATCTTATATCCACTGTATCTAAATTCATCTAATCTATAGGTGATTTCATTTAAAGTTACACCTTGTAATTTAGGATAAAATCTTATGACTCCACTTTGATCTTCCCACCAATTCTCAGTTTTTGAATTTCCTAAGCCGATACAAGAGAATTTTAAAACACTGGCACGTTCATTTGCTCCAGGAATAATTCTTACTCGAATATATCTACCTTCAATGATTGAATTGTTATATATTTGATATATTTTTTGAGAATCATTATTATTTCGACCATCAAAATAAATATCGTAATTAATTTTATCGACACTTGTTTCAATGATAAATTGTTGCTTGTTATCATTTAAGAATTCAATTTGTAGGTGATTGATTAAAGCTTTTCTACCTAAATCAAATTCAAACATTTCTTCTTTTCCTATCGTTGAAGCTTCCCAAGGTAAGATAGAAGACTTATCAGTTATATTATTTAGTCGATGAGCATGATCAAGATAATCCGTGCACGTTCCATCTAAATTTAATAATAAATCACGATATAAATTATTTCCTAAAACAGTAACAGCATCATTGCATCTTATATATTTTGCAATAATATTTGCTTTAGATAAATCAGTTAGTCTTTCATAATTAATTCCATCGATTGAATACTCAACTGAACTAGCCTCAGTTTTTATTGAAGAAATATATGAAGGACTATCTAAAGTAATAACATTCCCATCTTTTTTGGTCACTAATTCGGCAAATCCTAAAACTTTAAATTCCGTTAAATTAGCCCATCCTGGACCTGAAAAAGTACGATAAACTAAAGCATCAATATTCTTATCGATATCAAATTTAAAATGGCTTCCATTCAAAGATGTTCTATCAACTAATTTTATCCAATTACCATTTTCATCTCGACCTTCGACTTCAAAATTATATGTTCCATAATCGAGCATATCTAATTGAATTTGTTTCACTAATGATAATGAATCTAATTCGACACTTAGCCATTGTGGATAATTGCCATTACTTGCACAATAATATGTAGCGGAATCTCCATCAAACGCTCTAAATGGGCGATTATTTGTTGCATAGCTTGAAGCATCACCCACTTTTCCAAGCACAAGATTTTGTCCTAATTCAAGGTCGTCACATTGGCAATAGAACTCTTTGCTTGTTGGAGCAAATCCTTTTTCTGAACGATAGATATTTAAACGGATATATTGCGCATAAAAATCACAGCTTTCTTGAAAGGTGCTACCAAATTCACCATGAGAAGCATTCACTACTTCAAAGAATTCTTTGTTATCTATTGAAGCCAATATATCAAAATACCAAATATCTTCTTCATTAAAGATTTGGACAACAGAAGTAATTTTTTTAATAGTTTTTAAATCGATAGTAATGCTTTGATTCTCATTTTTATCGGCTTCCCAATAAGAATTATAATCACCATCAAAGGCATAGCTTTCTAAATGATCATTCTTACTAGATGTAGCAGAAAAAGAAATATTATCAATAAAAGCATCGCGATAGATATTTTGATTCTTTTTGACATTCATAGTATCACAACTTCCTAATAAAGGTATTAAGCTTATAAGCAATAATGAAATTTTATTTTTCATATCTGTACCCTATTCCTTTTCATAATTCAAGACTGGATAACCATCTTTTCCATCTTTAAAGACATTAGAAATCGATGATGCTAAAGTTTTCAATTCATCATCATCAACTCTTTTAATCTTCATAAATTCTAAAGATTCACCCGCGCTATATTTAATATCTTCATTGACAAGATAGTAGCAATTTTCTATCATTTTAAGATTATCGCCAACAAACCCGCCGATGAGATTTATACTAGCCTCTTTAACATTTAATATCTCACTAATTGAGTAACAGTTTTTAATCAATCCTAAATCATAATTTGATCCAGCAATTCCACCAATACTCTTAAGCGAAGTAACTTCCTTTGAAATGATATTACTATGTGCATAAGATGATTCAATATCTAAATTATTTTTACCGACTAAACCGCCAATAAATAATTCTTCACCACCGGTAGTAATAATATCTCCTTTAAAAAACGAAGTTGTAACCGATCCATTATTTTTACCAATTAAACCACCTAAATATGAATCAATATCATTGATAGTACCATTTATTTTTCCATTTACAGAAGAATCAATTACATAACCATCTTCATTAACTCCTAATAATCCACCAAGAGATATTCCGTCTGATTTGATATTTATATCGACCTTGCTATGTACATTTCTAATTAAAGCTTTTGTAGCGTATCCAGAAAGTGAACCGCAAAAGACATTATTATTTTTAACTTCAACATTAACTGAAAATACGATACTTAAGTTTTTGACCACGCCATTTAAATAACCAAAAATACCTAAAAAATTCGTGGAATTCAATGATTTAATATTAATAGTAATAGTTTTATTATTACCATCAAAATATCCATTAAATGGATTAATATAAGTGCCAATTGGCGAAAAATTTTCACCATCCAAGACAATATCATTTTCTAGCACATATTTTGCGTCTAATCCATTTTTAATATTTTCAAAATCAGATGCTGATTTAATCAATTTAAATTGATTATTGTTATCAATTTTTTTAAATGACGAATCTAAACTAGGTAAATATCCCTCTTTTAAAATAAAAACGCGTGATAATTCCAGCTTATCATAAAGTTTTGAATCAATTATTTCTTCATATGATAAAGAGTCTAAATATAATTTTTCATTTAATGAATAGATATCTCCATTAGTTGATTTAAGCGCTTGATGATCATAACCATAACTTAAATCAGCTTTTCCACTTAAATTATTTAAACTACTTTTAAAATTTCTTCCAATAACATTACCTGTGAAAGTATATCCTTTTCCACTGATATTATTCAAATTACTCGTGGATAAAGTATGTGTTATATAGCCACCATTGTTATCACCTACAAGACCACCTACATAACTTTGATATTCATTACTTCTACCACTGATGTTATTGATTGAAGATACACTATGCGATATTTTTCCAAAATTAAATCCACTTATTCCTCCGACATAACTAGAACTATTTTTAGCCGTTGAAATAGATGTCATATTATTTGCATAGCTAAGACAATAATCTATAATTCCATCTAATGCATTACCTCCGCCATTATAGGCGGATATTCCTCCGACAAAAGCATCTAAGTTCGTCGAGAGTGATAACGAAGCTCTATTGGTGGAAAGAATAATTTGACCTAATTCATTTCGAGAATTAATTCCTCCTAAATATGTACTTCCTAATTTGACATTAGAGATAACATTTACTTTGCCATCAACCATACATTCTCTTATTACTCCACCATGCAAATATCCGACAAGTGGCGAAATATATTTAGAGTTATTACAATTTATCTCCATGTTATTACTAACATTTAAATTATAAATTGTTCCTTTAACATATCCAAAAAGAGCACTATATTCTTTATCAGGTAAGCTAAAATTGGATATTTTAAAGCCATTACCATTAAAATAGCCATTAAATGGCTTATCATAGTTAAAGCCTAAATCAACACTTTTGCCGTTGAAATCTAAATCTGAATTTAATTTATAATTGCCATTAGATTCAATTTTAAAGAAATCATCAATCGTATTGATTAAAGTTATATTTTTACTTTCAGTTAAAACATAGTATTCTTTTTCTGGTTCAATTGCATCGTAAACATTAATTTTTTCATACATTTTTTCATCATTATAAAAATTTAAATATGAAAGATTTTCAGGAGCAAAATCAAACAGATCTTTTACTAATGAGTTCTCTTTAACTTCAACTTCTCTTTTTGTATTATTTTCATTAATGTATATTTTAATTAAATTATCCATAGATGAAACTATTGGCTCCTTATTGCAGGAAATTAGTAGTCCTACTACCGATAAAGGTAGTAGGAACTTGATAAAAATTTTTTTCATAATTATAAAATAGGTGAACCGATTCCATTAATCTCTAAAGTATTACAATTTGTCCAATTGTTAGTAACTTGAGTATTAATCTTTAAATATCTAAATGATTTATTATTTCCTTGTAATAAGGCCGTAAATAATTGACCGCTTTCTGCACCATCAACGTTATCAGTTGTATCTAAAACTTTTGTATAGTTTTCACCATCATTTGAGATTTGAATAACAAGTTTTAATGCTTTTTCTGCAGTATAATCTTGATATTTATAAACGATATTTTCAGCTAAAACATTAATTCCTAAATCAAGTGTGATTTCATCTTCAGCAGCATAAGCATTTGAACAATAGAATCTTTGTGAAGCCGCTTTACATGATTTATTAAGAGTCATCATACCTTCATTGACGCTTGGATCTGTTCCTTTAGCTGAACAAACAGGTTTTGTTAAAAGTGCTAAGTTACGGATAAGTGAGAATGAATATAATTTTATACCATCAACACTCTCTAAAGCACTGGCACTTGTAACTTTTAAATAGCGAGTTTGCTTATTAAAAGTATAATAACCATTCTCTAGTGTTGGAGTTACATTTTCAAAGTTTTCGTTATCATTTGAAACTGCAAATGTCGCATCATTTGGTATAGTAGCAGCATCAATCTTACCAAGATAAGAATCACTACCTAAATCGATAATATTTTGATTTAAAGATAATTTATTATTTAACTTAAATCCATTAACCTCTAATTCACGCATGGCTGGCCAATTTCCAGTGCTATTTCCATTATAATGAATTAATAATGCTTTAACTGGGGCATTAACTTTAATTTTGAAGTAATTACTTTGTTCAGTATTAGAATTATAATCTCCTGTTTCAAGGTTAGTCCAAGTAGCACCATCAGAGGTATAATCAATTATAAATTTATGATCAGTAGCGTCAACCATAAACATCTCAATGTTATCTACGTAATAAACATCGAGCATTTCAATTCCCATATAATGGTTTTCGTGATATTGATTAGCACAATGATAATTATCATATTTTCCATCGAACATTAATTCGGTTTCACATCCACCAGCCCAACAATCAGCGATGCCTTTAGAACCATAAGCGATATTTGTTCCTTCGCTTAAATCACTATATTCAACATCAAACTCTTTTGATGTCGCAACAACATTATTTTCATTAATTGTCATACGAAGATAACGATAATATCCCGATGTATCGCGCTCATATATTGATCCTGTTGAAGTTCCATCATTTACTAATAGTGGCACATAAGTTTTATCATCATGTGATGCTTCAATCATGAAGCTCCAATTACTTAAATCAGCAAATTCTTGTGAAATATGCGTTACTTCTTTTATTTCTTGTAAATCTATTTTTAATGTTTGTTGACCATTATCTTTAGCTTTCCAATAAGTTTCGGAATTACCATCTGCGGCAAAGTCTGCACAATAACCAGCATTTTCTTCACTGCTAGCAACAATCTCATATTTTGCATTAACTTCAATTAATTTATAATTCGCATATAGAGTAATATCTTTATTAATATAAGTTGTTTCAAAATTAAATTCGTTTTTTAAAGTCTCATCACTAGCCCAATAAAGGAATGTATAACCATTTTTAAATGGATCAGTTGGTTTATTAATTAATGTTCCTTCTTCAATAGTTCTTGTTAATTCTTCATCAGATAAAAATTCACCACCATTCAATTCAAAAGTAACAGTATAATATTTAGTTTCTTGAATTTCTTCAAATCCAGCGTATAAAGCTAAATCACTTTTGATTTCACTAGTAAAATCGAAAAGTTCAGTTGGAAGACAACTTTGAGCTGTATACCAACCTATAAATGAATAATGCTCTTTTACAGGATCTGTTGCTGGTTTTGTTGCCGTCTTTCCAGATTCAACTTCTTCCTTATAAAATTCTTTACCGTCAACTATATAAGAAACGGTATATGTTTGAGTTATGCTTTCAGATGTTTGAGGCTTTTGACAAGCGGTAGCAACAAGTGTAAGCGGTATCAATGATAACAATAACATTGCTTTCTTCATATCTTATTCTCCTTTTTATCAGATACAATTTCATTATATATTTCATTTTTTAAAATTGCAATACATTTTAAGTTAACGTTAACCTAATATTAAAATTAATGTAAAAATAACATTTTTCATTTGCTTTTTATATATATGGTATTTATACTAATCATATGCAAACTAAACAAAAAGTAACATTAAAAGATATTGCTAATGTCGTAGGCATTTCTGTCAATTCTGTTTCTAAAGCTTTAAAAAACAAAAAAAGCATCTCTAAAGAAACAATTAAAAGAGTTAAAGAAGTTGCCGATGAACTTGGATATATTCCTGATATTCAAGCTCAAGCTTTAAAAAACGGAAAAACTAATGTGATTGCTGTTATTTACGATAATTTATCAAATCCATATTATTCTTTAATGCTAGAGCAAATTAATAATCAATTATTCGAAAAGAACTATGAAACAATGGTATTTGTTGATCATCACTCAATTGGATTTCTATCATCAGATATTGCTAAAAAGGTCATTTCTTATCGTGTGGCTGGAATTTTATCTTTTCTTGAACCAACAAAAGAAGCTAAAAAAAGTATCGATGAATCTGGTTTACCTTTTATTTTAATTGGTCGTGATGGACATAACACACATGTAAATTCAATAAATTCCAATGACTATTATGGTGGTGAACTAGCGGCAAACGTTTTATTAAACAAAGGTTGCAACGGATTTTTATATTATACTAAGCACGGACAATTAGATATTAACCAAGCACGTCTAAATGGCTTCCGTGATTGTCTTTTAGATAATAATATTAATTCTAATAATATCCATATTGTTTCAATTCAAACCGATATTCCAAATTCTGGTCCATCGCTCATTGAGACTTTGAATAACTACCAAAACATTGATGCTATATTTTGTTTTAGCGATCTATTAGCGTTTGAAGTTCTACAAATGATTAATGAAAATGATTCAATCTCTAAACGCAATATACTAGTAATTGGCTATGATAATTTACAATCTTTCTTGCCTTATCCAATTAGAATCAGTAGTATTGCTCCAAATTATAAAGATGTAGTTACTACCGCGATAACATATCTTCTAGAAAATCAAAATGAGAACGAAATAAATATCGAAATGCCTGTGCAATTTTTTGAAGGAACTACAACTAAAAAATAATAAACTTAATAAAGACACTTTGGGAAATCCAAAGTTTTTTTAAGCAAAAATTGCCATTAAGATTGTTCCCATAACTAAAAGTAATAACCCTATCCAAGCTTTAAGTGATAATTTTTCTTTCAAAACAATAACGGAAAATGCCATGGTTATTAATATACTTATTTTATCAATTGGCACCACAATACTTATTTGACCATTAGCGATAGCATAATAATAACATAGCCAACTCGCTCCTGTTGCTATTCCAGATAAAATAAGAAAAATGAAATCCTTTTTTGTCACTTCTTTAATAAACTTTGTTTCTTTACGGCAAAACACAATTAGACACGCCATTATCAAAACTATAAATGTTCTAATCGCGGTTGCAACATTTGAATTAACATTTTCAATACCAATTTTTGCAAGTATCGATGTCATAGAAGCAAAAAAAGCTGATAATAAAGCAAATATTAACCACGTATCTAGAGCCTTAACATCACTTTTTTTTACGTCAGTCATAAGATAAGTTCCTAATGCGATAATCGCCAAGCAAATAAGCTTAAACCACCATAATGTACGTTCATCAGGAAAGATAATTATTGCAAATATAACCGATAAAATTACACTTGATTTATCAATTACTGCGACACGCGAAACTTCCCCTAATGATAGAGCTTTAAAATAACAAATCCAACTTGCTCCTGTTGCTAATCCTGACAAGATAATAAAAATCCATGATTTAATATTTATATTAATAATTGTGGAATATTCACCAGAAATCAAAATTATAATCCAAGCAAAAATAAGTACAACTGCCGTACGTATTGCGGTTGCGACATTAGAATTTGTATGTTTTATTCCACATTTTGAAAGTATTGATGTAATTCCGGCAAAAATTGCAGAAAAAATAGCAGCAATCATCCACATATAATGTTTTAAATTACCTCTTAATCATTATAGACCCTTTTTATAATTAGTAAATATCATATTTATATAATATATCTAGATCAATAAATTGCAAAATCATTTATATCCATTAATAAATCTAGAGTTTTAAGTTATTGATTATAATACTCATAGCAATTAAAAAACCATATCTCATCAGTGGAAGTGATTGAAATATGGTTTATAATAATATCTACTTAAATTAGAAATTAAGCTTTAAAGCCTTTGAAAGTAATGTTATCAAGTGTATATTGACCACCTTTAGAATATGTTCCAGCAGAATTAATAATTACAAATTTAATTCTTACTTTGTCAAATTCACCTGTCTCGCTAATGTTAACATTGTATCTAGTAGCAGTAGTAGTTAATTTTAAAGTTTCGCCTACTTCAACCCAAGTTGTACCAGAATCGGTAGAATAAATGACATTTCTTCAATTGCGCTAGTTGTTGTGACACTGCCTTGTATTACACTCCATGTATTGGTTGTACCTAATGTTTTGGTTCGGTATTATTGTAAGAAGTTTAAGCCTTAAGTCCTTCTTCTATAGTAAATCCGACTGTATGAATTACTTCTGCAACTGCAACATCGGCGCTAACAAATTTCCCATTTTTTCTAAAACAATTTAATGGTGACCCTGGAGGGATTCGAACCCCCGACACATGGTTTCGAAGACCATTGCTCTAATCCAACTGAGCTACAGAGCCATGATTTATCGCTTTTATTATAGCACTTTAAATATCAATAGCCACAAAAATTTACCAATTTCAACTTTTCTTAACAGGTGATTATTATGTTTATGCTATACTTATTTTGAGGTATACATAATGAAAATAAATATTTATCCTATAAAAAGCGATTTGCGTCATGATCAATTGATTAATAGTGATTCCATGAAACTAATAAATGAGATACAAAGTAATTTAAAATGCGATATTAATTTCTCAGAGCTCGATAACTTTTATGATTCTGATTTATCTTTGATTTTAGTTCAAACCGGTGGCAGCGAAGGAAAATTTTTACAAATTATCGATAAATTAGTACCACCAATATATCTTTTGACTTATGGCTCAAATAACTCTTTAGCTGCATCTTTAGAAATATTAAGTTACTTAAAAAAACACAATTTATCTGGTGAAGTATTACATGGCGATCCTAATTATATTTCCTCAAGGATTAAAAGATTATCCATGAATAAAAAGCATTTTGGAATTATTGGTAAACCTAGTGATTGGCTAATTTCTTCTGATGTTGATTATGGCAAAGTTGAATCTATTTTTAATATAAAACTTATCGATATTTCTATCGATGAATTAGTTGATTACTATAATAAAGAAAATGATGTTATATCCACTAATTATGAATTTAATCAAAATGAAATCTCTAAGGCTTTGCGACTTAATAATGCTATAGAACAAATAATTACTAAATATAACTTAAGTGGATTAACTATCCGTTGTTTTGACCTATTAACTAAATTAGAAACTACTTCATGTTTATCATTAGCCTTATTAAATAAAAAAGGAATTATAAGCGCTTGTGAAGGAGATATTCCTTCATTAATAACCATGTCAGTCATAAAAGATGTCACAAACGAAGTTTCTTTTCAATGTAATCCATCATATATTGATATCAAGTCAAATACAATAATTCTAGCGCATTGTACATTACCTCTTTCAATGTGCACTTCTTATAAGCTTGACACCCATTTTGAATCTGGAATTGGTATTGGTATTAAAGGGGAATTAAAGATTTGTCGTATAACATTGATAAAAATTAGTTCCGATTTAAAACATTATTTTATCAGTGAAGGCGAAATTATTGAGAATTTGAATCGTCACGATTTATGTCGTAGTCAAATTAAAATTCATCTTGATAAATCTGTTAGTTATTTTTTAACCGCTCCTCTTGGTAACCATCATTTGATATGCTATGGCGAACATGGTAAAGAATTAGAAAGGTATCTATCGAGCATTGGTTTAGAATCAATTATCTAATAGAAAATATGATAAATAACCTATTATTGAATAAAAATAGATTTTTTTAATTAATGCTCACTTATTACTAAATATGTGTTTTTTGTTGTGAATTAGCTTTTTCAAGCACTTTAGCAACATCTATCTCATCACCTTTTAGTTCAACATATTCATCTTCAATCAAAGTTCTTTTATTTGGATTAACAAGATCAGTTGTAAACATTTTTTCTTCATTTGAGTTATATTCGTTTACAATAATTACTATTTGACTAAAAACATATTTAACTTCGTTATCTAACGATAATTTGTATGTTGCAAAAATATAACCCTCGCCAGAATGTGGATTACTTTCTGCCAATTGACTTGAAACAATACTATACTCATATCCTTCTTGTCTTCTTGCTTCCAGCTCTCCTTTATACGAATTCGATTGTAAAAAATAAGTAGCTGAGTCATATGGTAATGTGGAATAAGTATGCATTATTGTATGAGATATTAAATCTTCATTTTTCATTTCTAAAGCATCTCTTATACTAGATAAAGGTGTCTTATATTTTGAACGTATTCTATAAAAATCTAATTTGCCATTGTTAAGAAACGTGGCATAAGTTATTAAATACTCATTTTCAACAAACATAGCGATGATTTTGTTCAAGAGTCTGGCGCTAAACATTCCATCTACGAATCTAAATAAGTTAGTATAAGTGAATGGGTTATCACTTTCATACGTATATCTATATGACTTGGACAAGTTAGAAGAAGATAGTTCACCTGTAGAATCTATTGCCTTTACTTTAAAGTCAGTAATATCATCTTTAAGTATATAATAGAAAGAATTATTTTTTACTTCATGATTTTCATATTCATCATTATTGATATTTACATAATATGTATCTGCATCTTCTACCGCATCCCAACTCAAAGTATATGTCTCAATATCATATTTTAGATTTATCGGTGTCTTTAATGTTTTCGAATCATTATTTCCTATTGAAGGAAAAATCTCATATTTTGATAATAGAAAAAAACATGCAACCAAGATAATCACACCTGTTATTAATCCTACAAATATACTAGTAACTTTTTTCTTTCTTGTTCCACTCATAATAAATATCTCCTAAAAATAAGCATAATTCAATTATATATATATATATATGCAATGCTTTATACGAAAAAAATGCCTATAATTAACCATATTATCATGCTTTATATAATGTCGCTTTTAATATAATTAATGTAAGCATAAAAGTAAACAATATAAAAATCATCATTAGTTGCATTAAACAAAAAGTTTTTTTTGCAACAATAAATGATTTAATAAATAATTTTTAGTTTTCTATTGAATATATCCTTTTTGATGCCTATATTTTATAGATTTTAATATGCTCATTACTCTATATTATTTTTTCTCCTGCTTTTCATATTATCCTAGATAGTTTATTAGTTCGGGTCTAGTTTTCTTTTATGTATACTTAGTCAAAATTAAAAATTCGTATAATTTTGTTCTTCAAATCATTTTAATATTAAAAAACGCCTAATTATAGGCGTTATTTATTTGAATGGTGACCCGAGGGAGATTCGAACTCTCGGCCTACGGCTTAGAAGGCAGTTGCTCTATCCACTGAGCTATCGGGCCAAAACAATTTGCTCTATAATGATAGCACTTTTTGATAGAAAATCAACCACTTTTAATAAAGTTTTATTAAATTTTTGTTTCGTTATAATATATTGAGCTTACAGCTTGCTCTTCATCTTGAAAAATTCCATCTACACTGAGGATTTCTCCTTCTATATCAAATGATACTTTTGTTTGTTTATTCATTAAATCAAGCGATAACATAACCATATCATATAATTCTTTGTTTACAGTTGATTCATCAACTAAGGCAGCTTGATTAACTGTTAATGTAAAATCATTTCTTTTACTTTGACTTTTACTAATTTCTTGATAGACATCTAAGTTTGTAAGTTGACGATATGATGGTAAAGAGATGAATAAACCATTGACAAAAGTAATATTATCACTTTCTCCTTTATTGGCGTATAAACTAATTGGTACTAAATATTGATTAGAAGGCGAATAATTTCTTTGATAGAAAACTGTAACTAGCTCTTTATTTTCAAGTACACTTGACTTAGTGATAATATTGTTTAGATGAACCTCACTACCATTTATAGGAGTTTTATTATTAGGTAGACAATCAATAATCTGTTTTTCAACTGAGATTGTCAATGAATCAACATCTTCAAATTGTAACATTGATGCGGTTAAAGCCTCGATCATCTTTGATTCATTTTTTTCATTATATGATAGGAAATCTTCTGAAAAATCAATAGTTAGATTACCATCATTTATAGTTAATGAATTTACTTTAGTGTCATCAGGAATAAATCCCCTTAAATATTCATTACTCGCTCTTGAGGATACTTTTAAAAGATTAATGACATCTAACATTTCTTCATGAACATTATTTTTCTTATCTAAAGTCACTGTTAAAGGAATAGTATAATCATCTTCAGATATTAGATACACTCTTCTTTTTATATAATTATCAGTAAATACTATTTCATCCACCAAAGAAGTCTTTTGTTTTTGTTCATTAGAAACAACCACGCCAATAGTGGTTCCTAAAGCAATCGCACATAATGGAAGTACTACTAAAGAGGCTATCTTTAATCCTCTACGTAATTTAACATTTTTTGTTTTTTCACTCCAATGAGTTAAAAACATAAAATGATGATCCTTTTTTTTATTAATGTAAAGCGAAGGATCTTGAATTTCTTTTTTCTGTTTTCGTTTAAAAAATTTTTTCATCTCGTCATATCTCCTACAATAAATCTATGATAAAGAATATTCATGTATGCTCACATTAGGAAAATATTCTTTAAAAATTGCTTTCTCATATTCGCGAACAAAGAAATTCATTGTCGTAAAAGAAGGTAATTTCGCGATTAAATCATATTCATAAGAAATTGCCTTGATATTGTAATGTGCCAAGATATTTTTAATTAATGGATAATGAGTACATCCTAAAATTAATCTTTCAGGGAAATTATTTTTTTTAATTTCTTCAATAATTTCTAAAGTATCTTCTTTTTCAATTAAGGACGCTAAATTGCAAGCGATAAAGCGCGTATCTGCCTGATAAAATGATTTTAATAAAGGTGTAACAATGATATGCTTATTATTTAGATTTTTTAAGTTTATCTCTAAAATTGTTCTTACCTTAAAAGAAGTTTTAATTTTATAAGTTAAATAGATTTTTGATAATGTATTACAACAGATAATCACTTCATCTAGATTAAGATTTTCAAATCGTTTAAATAATTTGATTAATCTTTTATATAATTCTCTTTCACTCTTATTACCATAAGGGAAGAAATCATAATCCATGTAAAGATAATAATCATTATTTTTCTTTAAAGAAATAATTTGCTTTATAAATGGCAATATGCCTTTACCCGAATCTAATAATAAGATTTTCATAGTCAAAATTATGATTTATTTTCAAAAAAAATGACTATTAGTTAAGTTAATAGTCATATTTTGATTAAAGTTGAATTTCATTCATTTTTATCAATTCAATAACCGCCATGGCGCGACCTTTTACTCCTAATTTTTGCATCACATTCGAGATATGATTTCTCACTGTCTTTTCTGATATAAAAAGCTCATCAGCAATTTGATGGGAAGATTTATTCTTAATTAGTAATTCAAAGACTTCACGCTCGCGCGGTGTTAAGACACTTTGCATAATTTCACCCAATTATACTATGCCTAAATTTAATTTAAGTTATTTATTCTCATTAAGTTTTTTTAAAATATCGATTGCACATGCTTTAGGAACTATCTGCATAAGTTCTTCAATAGTTGTATTGCTTAAAGATTCTAAAGAAGGATATGTCTTATTTAATATTTCCTTTCGCTTTTGACCTATACCTGGGATATCATCAAAAAATGAAGTTAATATCTTCTTACTTCTTTTCGAGCGATGAAAAGTGATTGCAAAACGGTGAACTTCATCTTGCATTCGCACTAAAAGCAAAAATAGTTTGTCTTGATTATTTAATGGAAAAGCTTCATCTTCGCTCAATAACAAGGAAGTGTGGTGATGATCATCTTTAGCTAATCCAGCAAGATTAACTTCACTTGCTCCAGCATCGATAAGAGCTTTCTTAGCAACATTTATTTGATTTAACCCTCCATCAACTAACACTAAATCTGGCAATTTTTGACCTTCACTAACTAAGCGCGAATATCGGCGATACACAATTTCATACATCGATTTTAAATCATCTTTTCCATCAGAATGAGAAATATTATATTTTCGATACATCGATGGAGTCTTAACCCCATTTATGAAGCACACCATTGCCCCTATTGGTTCACTTCCTTGAAGATGTGAATTATCGAATAATTCAATGTGTAATGGAGTTTTAATATGAAGTATTTGACCCAATTTCTCCAATAAAACTAGATTATCATCTTCTAAACGCGCGCTTAAAAAATGCTCATCTAAACCATTTTTAGCGTTTTCTAAAGCAATTAATAGCAAGTCTTTTTTTATTCCTCGTGATGGAACAATAACTTTGACATCTAAAGATTCATTAATTCCTTCCGCCCAGGAATCATTACCCACAATAATTTCTTTAGGTAATTCATGTTTTTGATAATATTGAAATAGTAATAGTAACAATTGTTCTAAAAAGTCATCTTCTTGTTCTAAAATAAAGATATTTTTACCGATGAGCAATCCATGACGGTACATAATAATACTCAGCGAAAAATAACCTTCACGCGTTGATGAAGCAATGACATCCATATCAGTTTTATCTTGAAGAGCGATAGCTTGTTTTTCTTGAATATGGTCAATCGCTTGTAAGATATTTTTATATTCTTGAGCTTTTTCAAAATTTAATTCTTCCGCGGCTAAGCGCATTTTTTCTTGGATTCCATGACGGATTTTGTTATCATCATCGCCATTCATAAAATGTTTTATATTATCAACCATAACGCGATATTTTTCTTTTAAATTTTGGTTGATACATGGACCAAGACATTGATTCAAATGGTAATACAGGCATGGACTATTAGGAATTGAATTACACTTTCTCAACGGAAATATTTGATTTAATAAATCAATTGTCTTTCTAGCTGAGGATGTTGAAGTATATGGACCAAAGTAATATTTCTTTTTATCATTAGGCTTATAAGCCAATTTTAAAATTGGTTCATCATCTTTACTAAGACTGATATATGGATATGTTTTTCCATCTTTAAGCAAGATATTATATTTTGGATAATATTTTTGAATTAAGTTCAATTCTAAAAGGAAAGCCTCTTTTTCAGAATTAATTTGAATAGTATCAAAGTCAGCGATTTCTCTAACCATGCGCTTAACTTTTCCTTCTTGAGGACGAAAAAAATATTGCTTAACCCTTTTAATTAATGATTTAGCCTTTCCCACATAAATAACTGTTCCTTCGCTATTTTTCATAATATAGACACCTGGAACATCTTTTAATAATTCAATTTTAACTTTTAATAATTCATTCATATTATTTAAAATAAACCACCGTTGCACCTACACCACCTTCACCTTGACCACCTAAACGGAATGATTCAACAAATGGTGAAGTTTTTAAATATTGATGTACTGCTTGGCGAAGTTTGCCAGTTCCTGAGCCATGAATGATACGTGCTTTATGATAATGTATCGAAACACAATCATCGAGATACTTATCAATGATTGGAATCGCTTCTTTAACCGTTAAACCGATAACATTACATTCAGTAGAAACTTTTTTCATATTGGCAACAAAATCAGGTACATAAACTTTATTCTTGGATGGTTTAACCACTTCACATTTACGAATTTGTGATAGTTTGATTTGAAGATTTAACCCTGAATCAGTGACGATAGTCACTTTATTTTTATCAATGCGAATGACCTTTCCTTTAACCTTAGAGGCAACAATTTCTACTTGATCATCAATCCTTATTTGATCGACGACGATATTATCATCATCTTCTTCAATCGTCTTTCCTTTTTCATCTATTTGATGTTTTAATTCGATAACTTGGTGAAGTTTTTTATTTTCCGTATTTTTAAATTCCTTAAATAATTCATCAATTTCTTCTTTAGCTTGAGCGATAATTTTATTTTTTTCTTCTTCAGCTTCGGCGATAATTTTAGCTTTTTGCAAATTATTTTGGTCTATTTTTCGCTGTAACTCAATTTTTAAATTATCTAATTCTTTTTCCTGCTCTTTCAAAGTAATTTTAATTTTTTCATTCTCGTTGATCGCTTGATTTAAAACTTCGATTTTAATCTCTTTGTCTGATAATTTACGGTCGTAAATATATTTTTGGGCGCGTTTAATAATCTCTGCATTTAAGCCTAAACGCGAAGCAACTTCCACCCCAAAAGAAGCAGAGGCGACATGAAGCAATAATTTATATGTTGGTTTAATCTCTTTTTCATCAAAAATCATCGATGCACATAGAATCTTCTCATTTTCTAAAGCATATGATTTAATTCCTTCATAGTGAGATGAGATGATTGAAAAACAATTTTTTTTCAATAGATAATCAATTATTCCTAAACCGATTGCCTCACCATCTAATGGGGAAGTTCCTGAGCCTAATTCATCGATAATGACTAATGAATTCTCATTGGTTTGTTCAATAATTCGCTCAATATTTACTATATGAGATGAAAAAGTAGATAAATTATCTAACAGCGATTGATTATCACCAATATCTGCGAATATATTTTTAAAAAAGCATAATTCCCCACCTTCTTTTATTGGTAGAGCTAATCCACATTGATGCATGATAATTAATAAACCCACGACTTTTAAAGCAACTGTTTTTCCTCCAGCATTAGGACCAGTGATAACCATCATTTTTTCATCGTTTAAAATAAAATCATTACGGACTACTTTTTTCTTATCAATTAATGGATGAGCTGCATTCTCTAATTTAATTCTTCTTTGTTTAATAGTTGAAGCAATCTCTCCGTTATATGAAATCGCGTATGTAGCTCGTGCAAAGATAAAATCAAGTTTTCCTAAAAGATAGTTATCGTTTAATAAATCGCTATTATAAGAATTAACATATTGCGATAAATCTTTTAAAATACTTTGAATTTCTTGGACTTCTTCTTCTTTTAAAGAAGCGATATTATTATATACCTCAATTAATTCTTGTGGTTCAATAAAAATAGTTGAACCCGTATCTGAAATTGCTAAAGTAATTCCAGGAACTCTATTTTTAAATGAGGATTTAACCATCAAAGTAAATATTCCATTTTTTAATGCGCCGTGTCCTTCACTTAAATAGTTACGATATTTATCCACTAATGTATTTGATAGCGATCCTAATGATGATTCAAGGCGTGAAATCTTATTTCTAATGCGCATTAAATTATTCGATGCCGAATCTAAAATATCTAAATTTGGCGAGATGATACGATCTATTTTTTGCTTAACTAATTCGAGATTTTTTAAAGAAGTGATGATCTCTTTAAGAAGAGGAAACGATTCTTCTTCTTTAAAATCTTCCTTAATTAATTTGATATTTTCTAAAAGATAACTAATTTGATAAAAGAATTCTTTACTTCCAATACCGCCTTTTTTTAAAGATACTAGTTGAGGAATCAAATTTTGATGATAATGAAAAGGTAAAGAAGCATATTTATAACAATATCTTATTCCTTCTTTTAATTCTTGTAACGATAATGATAAATCATCTTCATTATCAAACATTGTCAAATTTTTAACATATATTTTGGCAAGTTCACCAGCAGCGTATTTTTCTAACTGTTCTTTTATTAAATTAAATTCAAAAATTTCATATATATCTTTCATAACAACCTTATTTTAGCAACTCTTTATCAATTTATCATCTTTAATTGTATTTTTAAAAAAATAATATCTTGATTTTTTATAAAATAGACAAATAAAAAAGAATTAATAATTAATAGACTTTTTAATTTTTATCTTCTAAGATATATTTATGGATAGCGTAAGTTTTCAAATCGACGAAAAAATAAGAGATCAAATAATCACTTTTTACCAAGATTATCAAATCAAAAATGATGGTGAATATATTTTATTTTGTGCAAAATATGAAAAAATTGTCATCACTATCTTCCAATCTAAAAAGGGCTATAAAGCATTATTTGTCGGTCCAAATTGTCTTCAAGAGGCGAAGATATTTAATAATGAAGCTAAATTAAACATTCCTAAAGAAAAAAATGTCACGCAATTTATCGATATTTCTTCTCAAATTGGCTCTGACGAGGTCGGATTTGGTGATTTCTTTGGACCTTTAGTTGTTGTCGCTTGCATTTATGAACCATCTTTAAAAGTAATTCTTGATAAAATCGATGATTCTAAAAAATTAACTGATGAGTTTATTTTGAACTTTGTTCCTCAGATTATTGATAAAGTCACATTTTCTAAATTGACCGTTCATAATGAAAAATATAATAGCCTCATCGCTCAAAACTATAATATGAATAAAATTAAAGCGATTTTACATAACCAAGCTTTATATAATCTTTCGAAAAAGCGTCCCGATATCACCGCTTTTTATATTGATCAATTTTGTAATGAAGAATCATATTTTAAATATGTTAAAAATGAAAAGCATATCGTAAGCCATATCACTTTTATGACTAAAGGTGAGTCTCACTTTCCAAGTGTTGCCCTAGCTTCGATGATTGCAAGATATTCATTTTTAAAAGAGATGGAAGCCTTAAATAAAAAATATCAAATGGAATTTGTTTTTGGTGCTTCTAAAAAAACTGATGAATTTGCTAAAAAATTTATCGAAAAATATTCACTTACCGAACTTGATAAAGTCTGCAAGAAAAATTTTGTTAATTATACCTATCTATTAGATAAAAAAAACGATTAGATTTCGAACCTGTTTGATTAAAACGGACACAAAATAGAAAGATAGCACATTAGATTTTGT
>CABUOQ010000002.1 GCA_902493275.1 uncultured Bacillota bacterium
CAAACATATTGCAACTTAAAGTATGAAAAACTGCTTTTACTTTAAAAACTTGCGATTAATTTACAATTTGCTTGGGAGCATATAAATTAATTATTTATTGAAAATAAATAATAATTAAACTATAATATAATTAACTTATATAGAAAGAAGGATAATTATGGTAGAAACTGCTGAACAACAAATAAAAAGGAAAAATGTAATGCAACAATTTGCATTTTGTGGAACTAGTGAATTTTTTAGTTCAAAGTTAGAAGAACTTTCAAATCTGGCAGAACCAGAAGAATGGACTTCAAAAAGAGCAATTATTCAAGGTTATAAAAATGATAGATTGTATAACTATATTATTAAAACATTTGAATATATTAAAGCTAAAGATTTAATAATTTTTAGTGATGATAAAAATTATTGTACATATAATACAGGATTACTAACTGTTCTTGGAGAAGATATTTTTGGTTTTTTTGAAAGAAATTTAAATCCGCCTAAAACAGAACCAAATCCTCAAGAATGGAAATTCAAAGGATTTATAAAAGCTTCTTCTAGATTAATAACTGATAATTTTTCTTCAAAACCAAAGTTAATTCAATATTGTGATAATTTTTCAGATTTTTATTTTGATACTGAAAAAGATATTGATATAAACATAGAACATATTATAGAAGATCATTGGAATGATGAGGATGATAGATTCCCTTCAGAATTAAAAAATTTAGGAAAAAATGTTGTTGTTGCATTAATAAATTATGCAGTTAAAGTTGCTACCATTAGAATCAAAAGAAATAATAGATTAGTTGTTCCACAATATTACAACGATGAAATAATGTATTTAATACCATTGAATATATCTATGCCTAATTCAACCTCTATTACAATGGCTTTAGCTGTAGAAAAAACAGATACCGGAAGTTATAGAGCAAACACAATATTTGATTTAGATATGGCATATACTAAAGCAAGATTAGTAATGAAGCCAGAATCAAATTGGTTAATTAAGTAAAATCTATAAAAAAAAGAAAATAGTGCCACATTGTGACACTATTTTTTGTCTATGAAACTATTCTCAATTAAAATTTTTCTCATTGAACATAGCTCACTAAAAACTATTCTCAATATAGATTATTCCAATCTACACTTAAATTATACATCAAAATGTTGCTCTGTCAAGTTTTTTTTGCTTTTGAAGAGAGTAATATGAAAAATACCTTTCATTTTTTGATACCCCTATCGTTTTTTAGAAGCATCTTTCGTTTTTGAATAGATTTATTAAAAAGAAAAAATTCTAAACTTTAAGCATCAATTTTGCCTAATGGTTCATTCAACTATCAAACGCGGGACTTAAACCGTACACGTCAAAAAAGCCTATAAATAGGATTTTTTTGTTACTTTGATTTTCGTTTGTCTACAATTTAGCTATAAAATCATTTAAAAAGTATACATAAAAAATAACACCCATTAAAATAAAAAAACTCGAATAATTAACATCTAAATAAAAGAAATTACTTCGAGTATTTTTAATTTAATCCGCCAAATAACACCAGCGAGTATTCAACTCACAATTTATTAAAAAAACATTTTTACTATATGGTATATATCAAAAATATATAAAGCTAGCAAAAAATGAAAAAATAGCAATTAAAAACTACTTATCAGTATGCGCTAAGTCATATCAAATAAGTAGTTTTTATCTATTCAATTATTATCTTATCTAAAATTAAACGTGGCTTACTACCATCGATAACAAAAGCATATCTACCTTGATTTTTATCGCTGATAGAGGTTTTAAATTCTTTATCGGTACTTGAATAATCTAATGTTGATACTAATGAAAATGTATTACCTTTATCACTAGAATATAGAAGATAAATATTGTTAATTGTTCCATATGACCCATCAAATGTCAAAGCAATTGAACGCATATTATTTATTTCAAAATTCATCTCCATAGAACTCGAATCTCCACTTAAAGATGGTATAGCATCAGCAAATTTACTCTCAACTGATGAATTCTTATTATGTCCCAAACGAAAATCATCTTTATTATGATAGCAACTTGAGAATAAGAACTCTTTATCACCAATCTTTATTGTTGCTTTACCATATGAAGCACTTCCTCCAGAAGATGTTTTAAAATCGCCTTCAAATTTATCTTGACCATGTTCTTTTAAATATTCTTCATATAATTGATCATATTTATTTCTAGCATCAACTAATAATTGATAATTTGTAACCTTTTTCAATTGCTCTTCATTTAATTTATTTACAATAGCTTCTGCTTGTTCAATTTTTTGTTTTGAATCAAGTGTAACTTCTCCAATTTCATCAATCAAAGCAATGGCTCTACTAACAAGAA
Organism: uncultured Bacillota bacterium; assembly: GCA_902493275.1. Lineage (GTDB taxonomy): Bacteria > Bacillota_I > Bacilli_A > RFN20 > CAG-449 > CAG-449. The sequence goes on from CABUOQ010000002.1 coordinate 2,351, forward strand.
TATTATCACAATATTCTTCATATTGTTCACGATAGTTAATTAATAATTGATATTCCGCTTCAACTAAAGCCTTAGCTTCTTCTGATAATGATTGATAACAATTTTCAGCCTCTAATATTTTATCGCCAGAATTTTCATTTATTTCTCCAATCGACTCCACTAATGAAACAAATCTTTCAGCCTCTTGCTCTGGAGAAACATTTCCCCATGTTGTTTCATCAAATGGATTATTATCTAATAAGGCCCCTGGTCCTTGATAATTTTTATCATATATCATCTGTATGAACTCAGGATGGTCAATAAATGGATTTCTATTATTTTGATATGAAGAATATATAACATTATTACGATGCACCTCATAATCATCTACTGGATCTTGACCAGATGTAGCCCATTTATATAAATCATCAAAATATCCATGAGTACCTGTTGCTCCAGATGAAAAATCATAATAATTTTTATTTGAAGGAGTTGGCAATTCTAGATCAGGTTCTCCACTTTCACCTTCATATCTTGTAGCCATGTAAAATATTGTACGCGCTACATCTCCTTTAGAAAAATCACTTGGTTCGAAAGATGAACTTGTCTTTTTGTTATTCCCTGTATATCCACTTATAACACTTCCGCCTTCTTTAAAGTCTAAATTTCCTCTTGTTGAATTCAAATTAGAATTACAAGGATGAAGATTGTGTAAATCTGAACCAGCAGGCGCTCCTGTACCAAAATTACCATGTGATTTTGCCCATACATGCTCTTTATTATACGATGTTGATATCGAAGTTAAACCAGTATAGATAAAATACATTTTACTTGAATCATATGGATCTTGATCAATTGTTTTGTAAAATGATTGAGTTGAAGAATATCCGAATGTTTTATGTCCTTTAATAATTTCATGTAATTTTTGCTTAAGACTTGCTCCTTTTAATCCTCGACAAGATTCATAATAATCTTTAGGTGTATTATTTTTATACTCGGCTTTATATAGATCTGTGATATTAGTTGTTACACTGGAAATGGAAGAACTACTAGAAGAAGAACTTGAACCACTAGATGAAGAACTTAATGACAAGCTACTTGAACTTGATGAAGAACTAATTACACTAGATAATGAACTTCCATCACTAGACGAAGAATTGATTACGCTAGATAAAGAACTTTCATCATTAGATGATGAATTAATTATACTAGATAATGAACTATTATCACTAGATGAAACACTATTAGTGTTAGATGATGAATCATCTTTATTACTAGATGTTGAATCATGTACCGAGCATGATACTAACATTCCAAGCAAACATAAATACAAAAAACTTTTTTTCATAAAGCCTCCAAAATACTTTATACGAATATATTATAACTAATAAAAAGAAATTTTAAATATACCTTAATTAAATTGCACTAAAAAAAGCAATAATAAAAATTATTTATTATCTATAAAAACATTAAACGCATATATTTATTTTTTATTATAATCTTGTTTTCTTATTTTGCCATCTACTTTATGGATTGTTATTTTTCCATCTTGAGATGCTGCTAATGTTTTAGCATAATTAATTGCTTCTAGTTGAGTATCAAATAATTTAATAGCTCTTTGTCCATTAGCAAATTTAACTTGCCATTTTCCATCTTCTTTTCTTTTTGAAACATGATAGTTCTTATTATCAGCCATATTTTTTACTCCTTTTTGTCTATCTTTATTATAATTTATAAAGCAAAAAATAAAAGAGGTTATCCCACTTTTGTACTTAAAATCAACTTAAAAATCTCAAAAGTGGGGTAAAAACTCTATTTATATTCTTTATTATAAATATCTAATAATTCTTTAAAACGATTGTAATGCACAACCTCTCGTTGTCTTAGATATAACAAAACCGCGATAACTTCTTCATCAGTGGCTAAATCTATCAGATGTTCGTATGTCACTCTTGCTTTTTCTTCTGCGGCCATATCTTCAGCTAAATCTGCTTGGAAAGATCCGGTTACACCGATACCACCAGTAGAAAAAGGCACACCTGCACAATCGCTAGGGAATATCCCTTTACCATGTGTTGCATAATCACATCCTAAGCCTACTTCAAGCAATTCCTTAGGTGAACAATCTTTAGTTAATTGACTTACCATTGTCGCAATCATGTCGACATGTCCTAATTCTTCGCTACCAATATCTCCTAAAAGTGTTCTTCCTCGTTCATCTGGCATCGTATATCTTTGTGAAAGATATCTTAATGCCGCTCCTAATTCACCATATGGACCACCAAGTTGAGTCATAATACACTTCGCCATTTTAGGATCTTTTTTTGTTATATTTATTGGATATGGATTAAATTTACAATATGAAAACATTATTTAATCCCTCCTTAACCAACCAGAAGGAGACATCACATAATCAAAACGATTATCTTTTGTGCCATCTGGGCATATAGCGTCATATGTCGATTCATAATTTTTTTTAGTCTCTTCATATTTTTGACGATATTTTATAAAATCTTTTAACTTTTTTTTATCATTAGGATTCTCATCTAATTGTAATTGAATATCATGAGAAATATTTTTATACGCTAACATAATCAAAAAAAGTCTTTCTTTTTCATTTTTGGCAATTATTTTTTTTACTTTATAATCTTTATATGGTAAATATTCATCTTTATACGCGTTACCATACATTAACGCTTCTTCTGGAGTATAAAGATTACTTTGAGTTCTCTCTTCATTAATATAAAACTCATCCATCATTTCTCCATTATATGGATATGGTGGATAATAAAACATTGAATTATTCATTTTTCCCTCCGAATTATCAATATGCAACGCAAAAAAAATGAGCATGTTATATGCCCATTTAATAACAATGTTTTTTATAATTATTTATTGATTAATTCTTTTGCTGCTTTACCTGCACGATAAGCAATAGCTTTCATTTCTGGAATTTGAATTGGTTCTTTAGTAATTGGATTCATACCAGTTCTAGCGATGTGAGTTTTTACTTCAAATGAACCAAATCCTGCAACTTTTACTTCTTCACCAGAAGCTAAAGCTTCAAGGATAGTGTCAAAAACAGTATCAACTGCAACAGAGGCATCTTTTTTAGTAATTCTTGCTTTGCTAGCAACTGCCGCGATAATATCATCTTTATTCATAATAATTAATCTCCTATGTTTTACATATTGCATAGTATCATAAAAAAAGTATTGATGCAATGATAAAGAAACATAAAACAAATAAATATAATATGCATAAAAAAGTTGAAATTATCGGCATATTTAGCAAAAATTAAATATCTATTTTTCATTTTGTATTTACCATAATGTAAACTGATAAAATAAAAAACTAAGAAGAAACAATTCCTCTTAGTTAGTCATAAGATATTTCACATTATTATATTATTTAGAAAACAAATGCAATTAGATTTCCTTTACCCTTATTAGAGATAGTCTTTAATAATTGTTGCATTTTTATTTTAACTGGATCAGGCAATGAATTAAGTTTTAATTTAATTCCTTGAGTTATTATTTCCTCATATTTTCGTCCAAATAATTCACAATTTAAGACGTTTAATGGACTTTCTTCATAAGCATCAAGCAAGTATTTTTGGAAAAATTCCGCTTGATCTTTACTACCTAATATCGGTTCGAAAGTTGTGTCAACATCGACTTTTATTATGTGATATGTTGAAGCGCTTGCTTTAACTTTTACACCATATCTGCTTCCAGATTTAATTACTTCTGGTTTATCAACTTTATATCCATTTAACGAGGTTGAAGCAAATCCATACCCGGTTGAATCTGCCATTTTTAATGCTTCTCCAATTAAATCATAATCCTTTTTAGCGCGTACATATTCCGATAAAATAGCAATTAGTTGACCCTTATCAGAAATTTCACAACCAACTAATTCATTTAACACTTTTTCATATAGGCCATCTATCACATCAATTTGTACTAAGCATACGCCTGTAGCTGTATCAACGTTTTTTATTGCACATTCTTTAACGAATTCATTTTGCTTAATGATTTCATTAATTTTATCGACATCTGCGACTATTTTTGCCTCTTGCATTGCAAGAGAAATTGATTCTTTCAATGTTTGTTTAATATAATGTTCTTCGTCTAATGAAGATACCCAACTTGGCAATGACAATTCAATACCCGTTATTGGGAAGCGATATAAAGCTTCTTTTAAAATAATAGATGCTTCATCTTTAGTCATATTTTTGCAATCAACTGGAATAACCGGAACCCCATATTGATTTTCTAAAGCCTCTTTTCTAGTTTTGGCTTTATCACCATTTGGCATTTTTGAATTTAAGACAATAACATATGGTTTTTCTAAAGAGACCATATCTTCTAAAACTCTATTTTCTGCATTTTGATAATCGGCAATTGTAAAGTCATTGATGGTTCCATCACTTAAGATGACAATTCCTAAAGTGGAATGATCCTTAATAACTTTTTGCGTTCCTATCTTAGCCGCATCATCAAATGGAATTGGTTCATTGAACCATGGTGTTTGCACCATCCTCATCTTTCCATCTTCTAGATATCCGTTTGCCGATTCAATGATATAACCAATACAATCAACCAAACGAATAAAAACATTCATTTCATCAATTTTAAGACATGCCGCTGTACTAGGAACAAATTTAGGCTCAATAGTGGTAATTGTTTTTCCATCACCTGTAGTTGGAAGCTCATCTATAGTTCTTCTTTTTTCACTTTCATCTTCGATGTGCTCAATTACACATTCTTCCATAAATCTACGTATAAAGGTCGATTTGCCAACACGAACTGGCCCTACCACCCCTAAATACACATCTCCATTATTACGCGAGCCTAAATCTTTTAATAATTTTATCGTTTCTTCCATTGGCTCCTCCTTATCACAATTCATTGATATGAAAAATCACTTAAAATTATTACAATAAAAAAGAACTTTTATAAAAAAATTAAAGCTTAGTTAAAAAAAATAATATATATTAATAATAAGCAGGTAATAACTATGAATATTTTATTATTTTTAACACCAAAAAAAGATGTCGCCTATTTATATGATGACTATTCAATTAGACAAGCAATTGAAAAGATGGAATATCATCGCTATAGCGCAATTCCAATTATTAATCGATCCGGTAATTATGTTGGAACATTAACTGAAGGCGATTTATTATGGTATATAAAAAACACCCATAATCTAAATCTAAATCTCGCAGAAGACGAAAAGATGATTAATATTCCTCGTCGACATGATAATGAAGCCGTACTTGCTACATGTGAACTTAAAGATATCATGAATAAAGCCATGGAGCAAAACTTTGTTCCTGTCATTGATGATAATGGGATTTTCATCGGAATCATCACTAGAAAAAATATATTTACTTTTTTACAAAAATCATAAAAATAAACAAAATAAAAATCTCTTCAATTAGAATAAAATTAATATATTCCACTTTGAAGAGATTTATTTTAATATACGATATTATCTATTAATCTATGTACATTCTTATAAAGTACAAAAGTTAACACTCCAACAATTATGTATCTAAATATATTAAATGGCAAATTACCCACAAATAGGTAAAGTAACATATAATTGCTTTCATTGATTCCTGGAATCATTGAACACATTCCAAGAAGTGGTTGAATTGAGCCATTAAAGAAAAATTCAATATAGAACGGAATTAATACCAACCAGTTAGTCAATAATGCTACCATGATAGATAAAACTGCTGAAATTATAAATCCGACTAATGCACCTTTTAAAGACTTATGCTTTTTATATATTATACTTGCTGGTACGACTAATGATAAACCAATTATTAAATCCGCTAACTCACCAACAAAGGAAGTACTAGAAAATGGAAGTTTTATTATACACCTTAATAAAATTACTAAGCCACCTGCTACTGGCCCATAGGCATATCCAGCAATTAAAGCTGGTATTTCTGAAATTTGAATATCTAGGAATGATGGAAAAAAAGCTAAGTTAAACTTTACAAATAAGTATAAAAGACTAGACATAGCCCCCATAACTCCGACCATTGAAATCATTTTTGTAGTTATGATTTTCTTTTTACCATTAGAAGAAAAAATACCCAACAAAATATTTACAATCCCCACAAATACCATCAATATTACCGCGGCAAATGTAGTTTCATAATTTTTGCTTTCTTTCCATAAAAGCAAATTACAAATAAGTAAGATGATTGAGCCTAGACATAGTAGTCCTCCAAAGCCCACAAGCAAAGATTTTTTTCTACTGAACTTCATAAATCTCCTCCTAAACAAAAAAATCCTGAAGCTCAGGATCAAAAATTTAAAAGAGGGATAATTAACTTCTCTCATCCAGCCTTTACTGTCGCCACTAGAATTTCACTAGTTCATGTTCTTACGAACTCGCGGGGTATCACCGCCGGGAAGGAATTTCACCTGACCCTGAAGCAATTATATTATTTATCAACCAATAATTATTAGTCAATAGATTAATTATCATTTTCTTTTTTTATATTCAGGAATCACGTTTTTCTTTTTATTTTCCAAGCAAATTTTCTTTAACGTATCAATCTCTTCAGCAGTTAATCTACGATATTCACCACGTTTTATATCATTAACATTTATCATACCCACTGATTCTCTAAACAAACTTTTAACTTTAAAACCTACCGCTTCACACATTCTTCTTACTTGACGATTTCTTCCTTCGTGAATAGATATTTTAAAAATTGAGATTTCATCATTTCTTTTACCTAAAGCAATTCTCGCTTTTTGGGTCATTCCATCTTCTAAGAGCACACCATCATGTAGAGTTCTTAAAGCTTCATCTGTAATATACCCTTCTACAGTAACAATATAAGTCTTTTCTAAATGTGAAGATGGATGAGTTATTAGATTAGATAATTCACCATCATTACTTATCAATAAACATCCCGCTGTATTATAATCTAATCTTCCTACTGGAAATAAGCGATATGGTTCGCCTTTAAAAAAATCAATCACCGTTTTTCGGTCACGATCATCACTAACTGTCGAAACAACTCCTAAAGGTTTATTAAAAACAAATGTAACTTTCTCTTGTGAAAGATTCATATTTGATCCTTCAACTTCGACTTTTACATCAGGGGCAAATTTCATTCCTAATTCTTTAACTATTTTGCCATTAACTTTTACTTTTCCATTTACAATTAACTCTTCAGCTTTTCTTCTAGAACAAATTCCACGTTCAGCAATAATCTTTTGTAATCTAATTTCTTCCATGATGATTCTCCATTATTAAATGATAAATGACATGAATAAGATTTTCAAAATAAAATGAACTATTGTCAACCTTTTTATGATTTGGCAATAGTTTATTGTTAATTAATTATTTTCTTTAAGTAATAATGCTGAGATTTCTCGTCTAACAATATCTTTTCTTAAATCTTCTAGATGCTCTTTTTTAATTTGAGCGAGTTGCTCATCGCCAACATTATACATTTTTTTCATTTGAAGCAATTCTTGTTCGACTTGTTCATCACTAGCTACAATGTTTTCCTCTTTTGCAATATAATCATAAACAACATCAATTTTAACAGATTTAATTGCATCTGGTAGTAATCTATTTTTAAATTCATCCTTGGTGAGATTAGACATTTTTAAATAATTATCTAAATCCATCCCATACTGTCTTACCATATTAGCATAATAACCAACCATCTCATCTAAACGCTTATTCTTTGTTTCTTCATCAACTTCAATCTCAGAATTATCAGCGAGATAATTGCATATTTTAGCTAAAAAATTATTTTCTGCTTCACTTTTTTTATTATAAGCAATTTCTTTTTTTACTGCTTCTTTTAAAGTATCAACATTTTCAAAATTAAATGATTTTGCAAAGCCATCATCTAATACAGGTGTAACTTTAGTTTTAACTTCATTAACTTTGCATTTAAATACCGCGCGCTTTCCTTTTAAATTTTCTGCTTGATAATTTTCTGGGAAAGTAACATTAACTTCTACATCTTCGCCTTTTTTAAAACCGATTAATTGATCTTCAAATCCCGGAATAAAAGTATTTGAACCTAATTCTAAATCGTAATTGTTTCCTTTTCCACCTTCAAAAGCTACTTCATCTACAAATCCTTCAAAATCGATGTTAACAGTATCACCTTTTTCTGCGGCTTCATCTTTAGTTAAATAACTAACCTCTCTTTTTAAAAGATTGTCAATTGCTTCATTAATTTCACTTTCTTTAACTTCTTCAGGTTCAACTCTTCCTAAAGATAATCCTTTATATTGTGAATATTTATTTGTGTTTTCCATTTTTTCTCTCTTTCTATTTTATATTAATTATAATAATTGCCTGATTATTTGTCTATTCATGAATGAATTAAATATCAAAAGGTGAACTAATTATCATGAATAATTAAGATTATTCACTCTAACAATCAATTTTTGCAAGGAGTTTTCCTGTTTTCTTTTTTAAAATAAGCGCAAATATTATTCCTAAAGTTATCACTATTAACAAACTAACTATCATACCTAAATATTGATTGATGAAACTTAAAAACGAAATCATAACAACAAATATTATTCCAATTAACATTGTCCCAAAAGTATATATCAATAACGAAGGAGAACTTTTAATTTGATTAAAATTATCCCAATTAAGTTTTGGTAAACATAGATTTATTATCATACCTAAAAGTGAAAAAGTAAAAATATATAATTGAGGGAACAAGATTGTAAATATAATTGAGATAACATTACTTTCTTTCATGAAAATACAAACAAGAATAGATGATATTAATGCTAAAGTACCATTAAGCACATGGTTTTCAAGAACCTTGGCAATAACAAAATCTTTCTTCCTTATTGGAAATGTTTTTATCATCCAAAAATTTTTGTTCTCTAAGCTGATACAAAAAGCCGTTACCGATGTCATCCCACACATGATGCAAATTACAAATGGCATCATAGATTTAAGAATAACCTGAATTTCAGCAAAATCTTCTCCACCAGAATTTTTATTTAAGTTTAGCGACATAAGAACAATTATAATGACGCTACATATTCCACCAGTAATAGAATTAAGAAGTACCAATGGTGAAGAAAAGTAATGTTTAAAATCTTTAGCGAAAATAGTCTTTATTGGATTTGCCACAGTAATATATTTTTGTTTAAAGGCTTTCTTAGCAGATGACACTAAAAGCATATTATAAAAACTATCATAGAAAATAGCATACAACACAATTAATGTTATCGCACTGACCAAAGATATTCCCATTAAAAGAATTACATATAAAACATTATGCTCAATAAATCCTTTATTAATCCAATCAAGTAAGAAGAAGTTTTTTAAACCATCAATTAATCCATCAAAATTTTCTATTTCTTCACCACCGGAAGATGAAAATGATGGTGACATAAAAAGAACCATTATCGCAATAAAAAATACTATATATAGAATAGAAAACAATACTTTAGCCGCTCTAAAACGATTGGTTAAAAGTGAAATAGCAAATCCGATGAATGATGAAATTAAAACGGAAATAAATGGAATTGTTAACATTAATAAAATCCCAAAAACTATAAACCATATATCCGTAGAAGAATATAAGAATATCGTAGGTAATAAAATTATAATAGAAAATATTAACTCCTCTAAATAAAATAGCAATACCTTTGAAGTTATGATGGTCTTTTTATTAATTGGCATTGGTGTCAAGATTGCATGATCTTTTGTCGAGAATAAGATTATCTGCGAACGAAATATCGATGTTATTACAGTTATTAAAAATACTAACATGGACATTATTAAAGGATAGATCTCAATATGTTCCGCTGCGGAAAAAGCAAAATAAAATAAAATATTATACAAGCATGATAGAAAAAAGAATAATATCGCTAGTAAACTTATAATAATTTGAAAAGAAATATTTTTTTTACTATTTTTATTTGTGGAATAACTTTTTGTAAATAAAACCTTAAATACACTTTTAAAATTACTCATTTTCTGTAAGCTCCAAGAACATTTGTTCTAATGACGAACTCTCTTTAATATCTGAGGTGTTGCCATCATAAATTATTTCTCCATCCTTAATAATAGCTATATGGTGGCATAATTTTTCTACAACCTCCAATACATGGCTAGAGAAAAAGATAATATTACCTTTAGAAACAAACTCCTTCATAATCTCTTTTAAAGTATGAGAAGACTTTGGATCTAGTCCAACAAAAGGTTCATCTAGGACCAGTAAATTAGGTTCATGAACAAAAGCAGATATAATTGCTAATTTTTGCTTCATACCATGGGAATAACTGCTGATTGGATTAGCCAAGCTATCTTTTATTTCGAAAAGAGTAGCATATTTTTCAATCAATTCTCTTCTTTTTTCCAAAGATATTTGGTACACATCACAAACAAAATTAATGTATTTTATACCACTTAAGTGTTCATATAATTCTGGGTTATCCGGAATATACGCTAATTTTAATTTAAAATCGAGCTCATCATTTTTAAGCATCTTATTATCAAAAATAATTTCTCCCTCATCAAATGAATGCAGACCCACAATCGATTTAATTAGTGTTGATTTACCCGCACCATTAGGTCCAATGAAGCCAAATATTTCACCATTTTCAATTTTTAAAGAAATATTTTTGTTAGCAAATTTGCCATTTTTATATTTTTTACTTACATTTTTTATTTCAAGCATATATATCTCCTATGACACATAAATAAATGTTTAAATAAATTATACTAAAAATATTCATTAATGGCTATATTAATTCATAGCAAAAAACACTTCTTTATATTTTAAATTTAACAAAGTTATATTGTATTAAAAATAATTAGTCTTCTGATAATCTCTTGTCGATTTCTAATATTTCTTCTTCATTAGGAATCCATTCTTTAGAAAACTCAACATCTTTAAACAAAGAAGTCAAACCAGTTAATTGCTTTAAGCGAAGAATTTCATCTTTATCCATACCTAAATGCTTACTAATCCAAGCATCTGAACGTCCTAGTTCATGTAAATCTTTAATTATATTACTCATTAAATCTACATCATGTGTTCCTCTTGCTCGATTATGTCTTATGGTTGAAGCTATTCTTTTATCCAGTGGCTTTTTAATCACCGAAACAGGTAAATATCCTCCCTCACGTTCATAAATATCTTTATGTTCTTTCATAACACGATATCGATGGAACCCATCAACAATAATATATTGATCGTTTTTTCGGTCATAATAACATACGATTGGCATCGTATAGCCATCTTCTTTAATACTATCGTATAATAATTTCATCTCTGGTGGAGCAACCGAATTAGGATTATAATCATTAGGCATTATTTTTTCTATTGGCACAGATATAACATCATATACTGGACTTATATATTTCTTCATATTTCTATTTCCTCTAATTTTTCATATTTTTCTTTTATATATTTGATTTTCTTTTGCTGTTCGCTTGATAAACCGAATCCCATGCTTCGACAAATATGATCATTTTTTAAAATGCACATACACATTCTTTTCCAACTAGGTATATCTTTACAAGTCTTTATATCATCGGTATCATCAGGTATTTTATCGACAAATATCACTCGATAATTTTTAGCAATCGTATAATTAGAACGTCCGTTTAATTTTATATTGTATCCTCGATCAATTAATTCATCGATAGTTATTTGTTCTAATCCACCACCAACATTATGCCAAAAATCAATTGATGTTTTAAATTTTCTTATATAGTTATCGCGTATTTTATTAGGCAAAGTTAATAATAAGAATTTAGTATATGATTGCCATGTATGTCCTTTTGGCAAGGTAACATTACGATACCCCATAGCCTTCGATTTACCATAAATATTACCAAAGTTAACGCCATTTACTCTGCCTAATAACTTAACCCATGTCTTAGGTTCTATAACTCGGTATAAATTTAAGCTTTCTTTAGCATAATCATTAAAAGGTGAAGCCACCCTCATTTGTGAAGGGGCAACTCCCGCTAAATAAAACATATCATAAAGTTTATTATATTCATAATTATTAATGCTTATTGCATGCCATACGTCACTTAAAGTCCAATCATATAATGGGGAGGCACACCAAACATTTTTAAATTGCTGGGTGATATAGCATTGTTTTTTATAAGTTATTTTTCTATTCAAAAATCCACTATATCTTTGCAATGATTCTTCGGCTCTAATACCTAAAAGACAAATTGTTGATTTATCGTTATGCATAATTCTATACCACCTACCAAATTGCTTGGCTAAACTCTCTTGTGACATCTTATAATGGTATGTGGTAATTGGATTATTTTCAAGAGAAATTACATAGTCGTGTTTAGGCAATTCTCGTACCCAAAGATCCTTCTTTTTATCATCCCAAGGGTACCAAAACATCTGATAATTACTTAAAGCAGTTCGAGTCGCCATTGGTAGGCACACCCAATATAAATCAACTTCATCTTTTATTTTTTCTAACGTTTTTTCTATATAGTCTGTTGTAAAAGAATATTGAGCTTCAAAGTCTTGATGAAATACACCTATTTTTCGATATGGATAGTATTTTCTTTTAAAATCTAAAACCAAATTTAAAAGCAATCCACTATCTTTTCCGCCAGAAAAAGAAACATAAATATTCTCAAATTCTTCAAAAATAAATTTAAGTCTTTTCTCTAATCCTTCATAAACATTGCTTTGTAAATATAATTTTTTCATCGTAATTACCAAAATTTCTTGTTATTAATAATTATCATCCTAAATTATCCAAATTAAAATATGTTTTGTAATAATTTGTCATATTTATAAAATTTATGTTATTAATGACTACCTCTTCTTTTTTTTGTTTATAAAGATTTATAATATTATCAAAGGATAAGCTTATGAAAATATCAAATGAGAATCTAAAAAAATATATAAAAGGTGTCTATCAATTTAAACAAAGTGATGATGATTATTTATCATTTTATCATTTTAATGACAAACAGATAAAATACTTATCATTTAATGATTTCTTTTACATTAGAAGTAAATTTTCTTCTAGCATAACCTTAGAGGCTATTTCAAATTCAACTAGCATTTCGTTCGAATATAAACTCAACCAAGTTGCTTCTTTTGATTCATTAGATTTATATATTGGTGAAGAACTTATACAATCACTTTTTATTAAAGATTTAAATAAATCTGGTAAGATTATTTTTAAAAATCTTATTCCAGGAAGAATTACTATTTTCTTTCCTATCGATTGTGAAATTCAAATAAAAAATTTTATATGTAATAAAGATTTTACTCCTATCGAAGAAAAAGAAAAAATTCTAGTCTTAGGCGATTCCATTACCCAAGGATATGGGGTTAGGCATAGTAGTGATAGTTATGTGAATGTATTAAGTCGACTAACTAATTATGAATTTATAAATCAAGGAATAGGTGGATACTATTTTGACGAAAATATTTTATTACCTTTAGAGAATATATTATTTAAAAAAATAATTGTGGCTTTAGGAACTAATCAATATCAAAGCGATGATTTTAATGAGCGCGTAACCGCGTATTTTCAAAAATTAAACAAGCTCTATTATCATCTTCCAATAATATTGATTACACCATTATTTAGAAATAATGCCGGTAGTGATATAAATCTTTTAATCAAACAATCAAATTTATTAGTCGAGATTGCCTCAAAATATAAAAATATTTTAATCGTAAATGGTTTTGAATTATTTCCACATGAAAGCCAATACTATTTAGATGGATTACATCCAAATTCAACTGGTGCAAAATTAATGGCCAAATCACTAATTGAGAAAGGCGTTTTATAAACAATGAAAATAATTATCTCACCCGCTAAAAAAATGAAAATATCTGAAAATAGTTCACAAATAATAACTCATCCAATTTTTTTAGATAAAACTAATATACTTGTAAATGAAATAAAAAAGCTATCTTTAATTGAGTTAAAAAATCTTTTTAAATGCTCTGATAACATTGCTTTTAATGCTTATCATCAATTTCAAAATTTTGATGCGATAAAACAGACATCTATCGCACTTATGACTTACGATGGAATCCAATATACATATATGGGAAAAAATATTTTCACAAAAGAGGAGTACCTATTTTTACAAAATCATCTATATATAATTTCTGAATTATACGGATTAATTAGGCCTCTAGATGAAATAAAACTTCATCGTCTCGATATGGGGATAGATTATAAATTTTTAAACTATAAAAATTTGTATGATTTTTGGGGAGATACATTATATCGCGAATTATTTAAAAATAATGATGTCGTAATTAATCTTAGTTCTAAAGAATATTCAAAAGCGATAAGTAAATATTTAACAAAAGATGACAAGTTTATAACTATTTATTTTTATGAAAGAATAAACGAGCACCTTATTGAAAAAGCCGTATATTGCAAAATGGCACGAGGATTAATGATAAATTACATTGCTAAAAACATGATTACAAATCTAGAAGAACTAAAAAAGTTCAATCTTCTAGGCTATACTTTTAACCAAGAATTATCAAGTGATAACAATATTGTATTCATCCGCTAATATTCAATACTAGACCATCAAATTTATAAATAAATTAATACCAACTAAGCAAAAGCACACATAATCTATAATTAAAATCCTAATTTTATTATAGGTTAATATATTTCTATTACCAATGACTCAAATGGAGATAATTTATAATCTGCTAAATTGTTTATTATCTTTTTTTGATAATTAGTTAATAAAATTTCCTTTATTTTAAATGATAAATTTATATTTACTTCTTCCGCTACCATGTTAGCGATAATTAAAACTTTTTTATCGGCTTGTCGTATATAAGCAAATATACGTTCATCATTTTTTAATATATTAATAAATTTTCCATATATAAAAGTATTTTCATATTGAGAACTCTTTCTTAAACGAAGTACCTTTTTATAAAAATTCAAAATAGAGTTGCTATCATTTTTTTCATCTTCAACATTGATTGTTTTATAATTATCATTAATTTTTAACCATGTTTTAGCACCCATATTAAAGCCCGCATTAATTGATGAATTCCATTGCATAGGTGTACGATTATTATCTCTACCCTCCAAGTAACAACCATTCATAAATGCATCATATGTCAATTCTTTTTTATCTAACACGTAATATTTATAACTAGCTTTTATTTCAACATCATCATAATCTTCAATTGAATTCATTCTAATATTGGTCATACCAATTTCTTGCCCTTGATAAATATAAGGCGTTCCTTTTTGAAAATACATCATGATCGGTATCATTTTAGCGGATTTTTCATAATAATCTAAAGAACCAAACTTATTTATGCAGCGACCCAAGTCATGATTTTCAACAAATAAGGCATTCCAAGACAACTCATTTAATCCCTCTTGATATTTCACTAAAATATCTTTAATATCTTTCATATTTATTTTTCGAGGTGAAAATTTTCCTTGTTTAGCATAATCTGATGTATAAGATGTATGCTCAAATTGGAAAACCATATTTAATTCTTTGTTTTCTGGCAAGGTGAAATCAATTGCTTTTGGTAAATCGCCCCAAGCTTCACCGACAGTCACAATATCATAGTTACCATATGATAAATTATATAATTCACGAACTTTTTGATGCAATGTTGGACCATAAGCATGAATATTCTTATCAATTTCTTTTCCTATAAGATGAATAACGTCAAATCTAATTCCTTTAACTCCTTTTTTCATCCAAAAATTAATACAAGATGCCATCTCTTTTAAAACATTAGGATTTTCCCAGTTTAAATCAGGCTGAGCCTCAGCGAATTCATGGAAATAATACTGTTTAGTCTTTTCATCATACGTCCAAACACTTGTCCCAAATCCGCAATGATAATCAAAGATAGGTTCATCGCGCCATATATAATAATCACGATACGGATTATCTTTTGAAGATCGTGACATTTTAAACCACTCATGCTCATTTGAAGTATGATTAGCAACAATATCAATCATGAGATACATATCTCGCTTATTAAGTTGCAAAATCAATTCATCAATATCTTTATCTTCGCCAAATATTGGATTAACTTTTTTATAATCGGCAACATCATATCCATTATCAACCATTGGTGAAAGAAAAAATGGTGTTAACCAAATTATATCAACCCCTAATTCTTTTAAATAATCTAATTTAGAAATTATCCCTTTGATATCTCCTATACCATCGTTATTATCATCTTTAAAACTTTTAGGATATATTTGATATACGACTTTATTGTGCCACCATTTTTTAAGTTCCATATTATAATCATCCTCTTATTAGTTTACCAATAATAATTATAATTCAAGTTTATTTTTTTGTAAAATAATATCTTTTTTTATTTAATAAGTTATGTTATGCTTTTTTTGATATATTGAAGGAGACAAACAATGAATAAAAAAATAAATGAATATTTTGCTTCTAAAGGATTTACTATAGGTGGCAATTCTTTTTATGGCACAGTCGATGGATATGAAGTAAACGTAACGTTTACACAAACATATGTACTTGTTCATGTTTCTTTATATGGAGAAGATGAAAATAAAAAGAATCTTGCAGTAGGTCTTAAAGCAACAAATAAACGAATCAATAATATTATGCCAACAATCCTCGGTGTAAATATTAGTATCACAAATTTCACATACAAACTTTTATTAACTGATTTAGACAATGTTTTTTCAATACTTGGTAAATTAGCAACAGAGAATAATTTATTAGGCGTCGGATATTGTCCTTTCTGTGGTGAACCTCTAACTGAAGAAAATACAAAAACAATCGATACACATTTTGGTAAAATTACTTTAGAAGAAAAATGTATTCAATCAATTAACACTGCTATTGAACAAGAAAACAAGGATTTTGCTAATAGACCAAATAACTATTTAAAAGGCTTTTTCGGTGCTGTTATCGGAGCTTTAGCTGGCGTAATCTTATATGTCATATTATTTTTGATTGGTGTCATCTCAGCATTTAGTTCTTTATTAGCTATAATTCTCGGTGTATACTTATATAAATTATTTGGTGGAAAACCAAATTACGTCATGATTGGTATGACTACTGGGGTTTCATTAGTTAGCATCTTATTAACATTCTTTGTTTTATACATTGTTGCTGCTACTGGATTATGTGTTGAAGCAAATATCAATTTTACTGGAATAGATGCATTAAAATATTGTTTAGAAAATAGTACCGAATTTAAAGCTGGTTTTATTCAAGATATTATTACTAATATCGTATTTTTAGCACTTGGAACTGGATATGCTTTATACTCCACTTCTAAATCAATTAAAAGAATTAACTCGATAAGTAAATAAAAAAGCTTTTCATCAAAATGATAATTAAAACTATAAAGAAATAATATTTCAATATAGTTTTTTTATGGCCTCATTTACTGATAAATAATAAGAATTATTCAAAATATTATCCTTATAAAATGTCTTGCTTAACAATTATTTGCATGCATAGATTTTTTTGCGTTCTAATATTCCTATTTTCTACAAAAAGATTTCTATTTATCTAAATAAATAGTATATTAAATCATTAAAATTTTAGTCAAGTACAATTTGAGATAAAAAACCTTATTGACACTTTATCATCAAAAGCATAGAATTGTAATAGAAGATATAAGGTTTTTTAATTGTAATGTAAGCGCTTAACCTACTTAGAATTATTATTTATCTATTTATTTTCGAGTTTCATTTATGGAGGAAATTAAAAATGAAAACGTTAAAACCATTAGTCGCTGCATCATCTGTTTTAATGTGCTTAGCAGCCGTAACCGGATGTAACAACCAAACATCTAACACAAAAACTACATCAGTCATCGAAGAAGCTGAAAAGATGACATATCAAGAGCTTGTTGCTAAAGCTAAAGAAGAAATCGGAGATAATACACTTCAGACATATGGTAATTCTTCACAATTAGAAAAGGCTTTAGAGGCATTTACAGCAGAAACCGGTATTAAAACACAAAATACTAAAAAAGGGGATGCCGAAACATATACTGAATTAGGCGAAGCATTTAAAACTAAAAAATATGTTGCTGATATGGTTCTTTTACAAGATGGTAACAAATTACAAAATGAAATGCTTAATTTAAAGTATCTTGATAATTATATTCCAAAAGATCAAAAAGAAAATATTGCTGAAGATGACCAAGAACCAGCAGCAGCTATTTATCTTAACAAAATTTTTATGTATAACAATACCGATTTTGATGGAACAAATGGCGAAACAGCTACAGCTGGTAAATTAACCCATTATATGACAAATGTATGGCAAGTTGCTGGATCAGCAAGTGATGAAGGTCACATTTCAAGTCCTTCTTTCAAATCACCTTCAACTGAAAATGTTAATATGAACTTCTTAGTCATGTTAACTTCTGATGCATGGGTTAAAAAATTAGAGATCGCTTATAAAGATTTCTATGGTAAAGATTATGTGAAGGAAGATACTTATGAAAATATTGGTTATAAGTGGATTGCTGAATTCTTGAAAAATACCCAACCTCATACATCCGATGGTACAGCTTGTAAAGATGTTGCTAAAGGTCAAAAAGGTTCAATGGCTTTAGTAAACTTCAATAAGAATAAAGACTTAAAAGACACTGGTGCTGGTAAAGAAGATAAAGCAAACTTAAGTTATCCAGCAATTGAAGAAGGAGATAACTTAAAAGGATTTGGTGGTTTCTGCTATAAAATGTATGCACTGATTGCTGACAATGCTCGTTATCCATATGCTGCATGTGCATTTACTAACTACTTATTATCCGCTGAAGGCTTCAACGCTGCTTGGGGAGCAAAAGATGGATATTATTCCGTTAATAAAAAAGCTGGTATTGCAGAAACAGATAAAGAATTATCTTGGTGGAAAGAAAGATTAGTCATTGAAGATCCTAAATACGTCTCATCAAAATATTCTGATGTATTCCAATTCATTCAACAATATGAAGGTAAGTAATTAATCTTATAAATAATATCTAAGTGGTATTATCACCTTTAAAATGGTAATACCACTTTAATTTTAGGAGGTTTATCGATGGAAAATTCAATCAATTTATCACCTAATGGAATGAAAAAATTAACACCTTTTCAAAAAAAACTAAATGCACTTAAATCATATTTAGCAAAACCATCTAATTTAATTCTAATTATATTTACCGTTTTGCTCACTTGTCTTGTTTTGATACCTTTAGTTTATTTATTATATAATACTTTTTTAATTCATAATGGAGAGTATTCTATAGGTCAAATTGGAACCTTAAGCGCCAAACATTGGGTTAATGTATTATTTACCTCAAAAAATAAGTATTCTTTAAGTGTTTTCTGGATTCCTTTAAAGAATTCTATATTGATGTCAATTGTTTCTTGCTTAATATCTGTTATTATTGGTGGAGGAATCGCTTATCTAATTACAAGAACAGATTTCCCTGCCAAAAAATTCATTTCTTTAGTGTTTGTTTTCCCTTACATCATGCCATCATGGTCTATTGCTATGTTCTGGGAGAACTTCTTTAAAAATACTGTTAATCTTCAAGGTGCCCAAGCACAAATGGGTTTGCTTCAAGCCTTAACTGGATTATGTGTTCCTGGCTCATTAGTATATGGTTTTTGGCCTTGTGCTATTTGTTTAGGAATTCACTATGCACCATTTGCTTATATTTTAATAGGTGGAATTTTAAGAAATATGGATGCAAACCTCGAAGAAGCTGCTACGATTTTAAAAGCATCACGTCTTAAAATTATGAGACGTATTACTCTTCCAATCGTTATGCCAGCTTTACTTTCTACAGTTTTACTTGTCTTTGCAAGTTCAATCAGTAGCTATACTGTTCCAATGTTTTTAGGAAAAGACGGATACATGCCTATCTCAATTAAGATGAAAGCATTGTTCAATTCATCTGGATTGGTTGGTCAAGGATATGTCGTTGCTACAATTTTAATGTTATTTAGCATAGGTATCATGATGTTAAATCAATTGGTAACCAATAGCCGTCGCTCATTTACTACAGTGACTGGTAAATCATCTCAAGTCTCATTATTAAGAATGAGGAAAGTAACAAAGATAATCATCACTACCCTTGTTCTTGCATACACTATTTTCTTCGCTATTGTACCTTTAATATCATTCGCGTTAGAATCATTCTTAAAAGTTTCTGGTGATTATTCCACCTTTACAACATACTATTGGACAACAACAGAACAAACAAATATCTATATCTCCGGTTCATACGGAATATTACATAACCCAACCATTTGGAGGTCTTTCTTAAATTCATTGTTGATATCCGGTGCATGTGCATTGGTAGCTGGAACATTTGGTATTTTAATCGGATATGCTGTTGCTAAGAATCGTCGATCAAAAGTTGCTAATTTTGTTAGTAACGTTTCATTCCTTCCATATTTAATACCTGCAATGTCTTTCTCTACCATATATCTTGCTATTTCATGTTCTAATACGTTTAGCTTCTTATATAGGTCTATTCCATTATTAATAATTGTCGGTTCGATAAAATTCTTGCCTTTCGCTTCTCGTTCAGGCACTAATGCGATGCTCCAATTATCAAAAGAAATTGAAGAAGCCGCGCTTATAGTAGGTGTCCCTTGGTGGAAACGTATGATAAAAGTTATTTTTCCAATACAAAAATCGAGTTTCATTTCCGGATATTTATTACCATTTATCTCATGTATGAGAGAATTAACTTTATTCGTATTATTAACAAGTTCTGGAACCATTCTTACTGCAGTTTTACAAAACTATGAAAGCTATGATTCTACACAAATCAGTAATGGTATTAACTTAATTATTATTGTTACAGTACTTATCATTAATTTCTTAACAAACAAATTGACAGGTGCTTCAATTGATAAAGGTGTAGGAGGTTAGTTTATGCCTGAAATTATATTAAAAAATATTACTAAAAGATGGGGAAAATTTGTCGGTGTTGATAATTTAAATATGGTTATTAATGACCATGCATTCGTTACTCTATTAGGTCCTTCTGGATGTGGAAAAACCACAACATTAAGAATGATTGCTGGATTAGAAACGCCAACAAGCGGAACAATTACTATTGATGGTAAAGTAGTCTTTGATTCAGAAACAGGAATAAATCTATCCCCTGATAAAAGAAATGTCGGATTTTTATTCCAAAACTATGCTTTATGGCCACATATGACAGTATATCAAAATATTGCTTTTGGTCTTGAAAACTTAAAATGGAAAAAAGAAGACATTAAAGCACGTGTAGATGAATTATTAAAGATGCTTAAAATTGAAGAATTCATCGGTCGATACCCAAGTGAATTATCTGGTGGTCAACAACAAAGAGTCGCTATTGCTAGAACTTTAGCTCCTAATCCAAAAGTCTTATTTATGGATGAGCCATTATCCAATCTCGATGCAAAGTTGCGTTTAGAAATGCGTACTGAGTTAAAACGTCTCCATACTGAAACTAATTCTACTTTTGTCTATGTTACTCACGATCAATTAGAGGCTATGACTTTAGCAACAGAAGTATGTCTAATGAAAGAAGGCGTATTACAACAATACGCTCCACCTCTAGAAGTTTACGCAAATCCTAACAATTTGTTTGTCGCTGATTTCGTTGGTAATCCAACCATGAATTTCGTTGATGCCAATATCATTTCTCAAGAAGGTAAAATAATTACCTTAAACTTCCATGGCATAAATGCTATTTTTGAAGCAAACGAAGATTTTCAATGTGCTAGTGAAGAAGTTGTCTTAGGTATTCGTCCAGAGTTTATATCTATTGATAAAAACGAAGGTATTGATGCCGTAGTATATTCTTCATTACCAGCTGGTATGGAAACAACCGTAAAAATTAAATTAGGAGAAAACATCTTAACTTCCGTTGTCTTTGGAATTATTGACTATAAAGTTGATACTCCTATTAAAGTTGATTTCCATGGCAATCATATAGTTTTATTTGATAAGCAAACTACAAATAAGCTAACTGATGGAACTCTTAAAATAACTAAATAAGTAAAATAAAAAAGAAACTATTAGATACTAACGTGTTTGATTAAAATTGACTATCTAAAAAGTTCTTTTTTTATTTGTCTATTATTCTATATAGATACTTGGTGCATCTTTTAAATATGCCTTTAATATTAAATCATGGAATGATAATCGATTCTTAGTTAAAGATATCACCACTAGGCTTAATATTATGACAAATGCTTCACCGATGATACCTAATAAAAGATATATGCTTAAATATTCCACTACAAAAATTATAAAAAATCGAGCTAATATTTGATATTTATGTACCACAACGCCATTTTCTTTTTGGGCTAAACCTAGTTTAAAAATATACATAAATAGAGTTTGTCCCTTTTTAGTGCATAGCGGAACTATGAGTTGAAAAATCAACATTGAAACAAACATACATGAAATATTGCTAACATTATAGATAAGATAAAAATTTTTATATGCTTGGCGATATGTTTCATTCTCGCTCAAACTTTTTTCAATTTCACTATTTATTTTTTCGCTTTCTTCATATGCTTTTTCAGCACTCATGCCAGATTCTACTTTATCATCTATAATTTTATCGCGATTTAATATAATTAATCCATATTGATTTTCTTGGACATATGGATATTGATAAATATCACATATCTCTTGATATTGAACATTCATTGATTGAATATCGTTAGCGGCAATTTGCTTAACACATAAATTTCCTAATGTAAACAATAATACCAAAAACAAAATGAGCGTACTAAGTCCATCTAGCAAAAAAACAGCCATTCGCTTCCATGTTGAACATTTCTTTTCTGATGGATCTAGCATCTTAATCTTCTGCCTTTCCTATAGAGCCAAATACTTCACATCGATTAATTACAACATTTTCGATTCCTATAAGACCAGAACCAATTATTTTGCGTGGATCAATCTCATTAGGATTATCACCGATATATTTATCCATTAAATCTTTCCAAGCAATTAAGCAATCAGTATTAACATTTATTTTAGCGGTTCCACATGTAATCGCTCTTTTTATTTGCTCATCAGGAATTCCTGAGCCACCATGTAAAACTAATGGCAGTGATACCTTATTACTAATCTCTTCCATTTGAACAAATCCAAGTTTAGGTTCACCATGATATATACCATGCACAGATCCTAATGCTGGGGCTAAACAATCAATATTAGTTTGTTTAACAAGTTCAACACATTCATCTGGAATAGCATATGCCTCTTCAGCAACTATATAGTCTTCTTTTCCACCTATACGTCCTAATTCAGCCTCCACAGTAACATTACGAGCATGCGCATAATCAACTACTTCCTTTGTCATTTTCACATTTGTCTCAAAATCAAATTTTGAAGCATCAATCATCACCGAAGTAAAGCCTGCATCAATTGCATTAAAACACTCTTTAACCGATGTTGCATGGTCTAAATGAACGGCCACCGGAATACTGATATTTAAGCAATCTATCAATGATTTAATCATTGACATGACCACTTTATACCCACCCATATATTTTGAGCCATTAACAGATACTCCTAAAATAACCGGTGTCTTTATTTTTTGAGATGTTTGTAAAATTGTTTTTATCCATTCTAAATTCCAAACATTAAATTGTGGAACAGCATATCGTTCTTTTTTTGCTTTTATTAATAATTCTCTCATTGGTAATAATGGCATATATGATTTCTCCATTTCGTTTTATTAATTTTACTATAAATGATACTTTAAGTCAATCTTGTAAGAAGATATAGAAAGTAAAATAGACGCTATACAGCGTCTAAATAAAAACGTATATTGAGTAAAATTATTAACACCTTTAAAAGTAATTAAATAATGCAATTATATAAAAAGCGATAAATCTATCGCTCAATTTTAATTATATATTTATAAGGCACTATATCTGTGAGCCAGACGTTATTCTCAGATAGATAGAATTTAAATCCTTCCTTATACATTTTTTTAGTATCAATAACTAGCACAGCAACTTGTCCATGTCTAATACCCACCTTTACCGCTGTATCCATATCACTTGAAAGATGAACATATTTACGTGACTTTTTCAATATGCCATTTTTCATAATACTTTCAAGAAATTTTTCTGCAGTTCCATGATATAAAACACTCGGAGGTATAATTTCTTCTAGTTCTAAGTCAACATCTATAGAATGACCTTGATTCGCTCTTATCTTAGTCTTATCATCATTAAATGAAAATCTATTCTTATTATCATTATCAACAATTTGACAAAGAGTCACAAAATCAATACTTTTATTTGTTTTATTAATCCCATTAATTAATTCATCAACTCTAACCCAACCATGTGAATCCATTTCAATATCAATAACATCTGGGTTATGTCTTAGTATATATGATATAAATCTACTCAGTCTTTGTAATTGCATATTTAAAACTCTCAATTAATATTATTATATACTAGTTAAAGAAAAAACATAGTTAGTGATTATTTTTTTAGTAAAGATTTATAAAATATATTCATCGCTCTTAAAACGTCTAGTTTCATCTTTTCTGTCGCATAAGAAGCTATTTCATGATAGAAAGTTATATCTTTTTGGCATATTTCTCTAGCAGCGTATACACCTTCTCTTGCCATATATGAATAATAATTAATCTTTCTTACGCCACAGCTTATAGCTTTTAAATAATCCTCTTCGCTAACTCCAGAGCCCCCATGCATCACCAATGGAATATGGCATAATGATTTTATTTTTGTTATCCTCTCAAAATCTAATTTCGGTGTCGTTTTATATATTCCATGGGCAGTACCAAAAGAGCACGCTAAGGCATCTATTTTAGTTTCGTCAACAAATTTTTTTGCCAAATCAGGATCTGTATACATCTCTTCCTTTGTCAATTTTTTAGCATCTCCAGCTTCTCTTCCACCTAAAATACCGATTTCAGCTTCGACTGAGATATTCTTATTATGGGCAATTGCGACTGCTTGTTTAGTAATTTTAGCATTTTCCTCGTAGGGTAATGCCGATGCATCAATCATAACTGATGTAAATCCAATATCAACCGCTTTTTGTAAATAATTAAGGTCTTCACAATGATCTAAGTGCACACAAACTGGAACTTTTGCTAACTTTGCCATTTCAATCATCATATATCCAACAATATCTAAAGGAGCATATTCTTCATGGCATTGCGCATGCATTATTATTACAGGCACATTGAGTTCTTCCGCTGAAGAGATGACTGCAATCATATTTTCAAGACAAGGGGTATTAAATGAGCCTATAGCACACTTATTTTCTTCCGCATATTTCAAAACATATTCTAAATTAACTAACATCTTTCTTTCTCCTAATCTTTGTAAAAATCAACCCTAAAACTAAAGGTTTTCTTTTCATTTGGTTTTATAAAATCTAATAATCCTTTTTCTCTCATCACATTTCTTCCATCAGGAGTGCAATTACCAGGTTCAAGACCTAAGACATAATCTCGAACTCTTAACATCTTCCATTGAGTTAAAAAATGTAAATTATGGCTATTAAAAGATATCTTTACTCCACGACCTAATTTTGGTTGATAAACTGTTGCCAAAGCATCATCATCTATAAATGTATGATAGTAACATTTTTCATTTATACAAGGGATTGGCTTATGCATTAAATCCCAATTATTAATGTCTTTTTGAGCAAAATCATCTCTTCCTACCACTTTATTAGAATTAATTTTTAAAATTGTATCTTCATCTAAATATGGATAGCCAATATTCATGTGATAAAGAATTTCTAATGGTGTAATTTCATCACCTTTATTAATTATTTCATCTTGTAAGATAAATGAATTTTCTTTTTTTGAAATAATTATTTTACGTTTTAAGACTAATTTATAAGAAAATATTCTTTCATCATGAATCTCCGCTGATAAAATTAAAACATCTTCTTCATCTTCATATCGAGCATTTGTAACCGGAATATTACTGTATGTACCATGTAATGGCAAATCTACATTATTATCTTTATTAGGTGAGCCTACTTGTGTTAATCCACAAGTAGTTAAAAAACCCGCAGAAAAAGATTTTAAAAATCCGTCTCCTTTATCATCATAGTATTTGCTAGAAACATATCCAATAGGTGATAAATAGTTAACGTTTACACCATTAATAGTTAAAAATACAATATCAAATCCACGATCCAAATTTAAATATAAATCCAACCCTAATCCATTTTTAACATGCCATATTTTTACACCTGAAGCAAAAGCAGAGGTCAAAATATATTCCTCTTTACCATATATTTGAAATTCATTTCCGATATAATCATTATTAATCATCATTAATCTCCTTCATTGCTGGATAAATTTTTTTATAATGCTCATATACTTTCATATAATCCGCATATTTTTCTTCAATTGGATAGAATACTTTTTTTATTTTAATCATCTTTTCCATTCCTTCTTTTATTGAAGAAAATATTTTTAAATATTTACCAACGAGAATGCCACTACCGATACTACCTGCATCATTACCTTCAAGTTGATAAATAGGTATATTTAATATATTTGCTTTAATTTGTAACCACGAATCATTATTCGCGCCACCACCAGAAACATAAAGCTTATCAATATGTATTCCCGCATTATTTAAAATATCCAATGATAATTTCATTTCATAGGTTAAACTTTCTAAACATGCTTGATAAAAATCAAATCGATCATTTGCCAGTTCAACATTGATAAACGCTCCTTTAGCGGTTAAATCCATATATGGGGTTGAAGAACCAGCGAAATATGGAAGTATCATGACTTTAGATGGAACAGATTTAATATGTTCATTTAGCAAAGAAAAATAATCATCTTTATTTTTATAATCACTAAAAAATGTATCTACTATCCAATCAATTAAAGCTCCACTAGTATTGTTTAAAACGTAGCACACATTTTGCTTTTCATTAATATATGGGATAATGCCATACCCCTTTTCATAAAGTATACTCTCATCTATTACTTTTGAAAAAGCAACTGTGATACATTCACATGTCCCACATCCATCAACTGCACTACCATCTTCAAAAACATTAGAGCCAATTGCATTGGCTATTTGATCATGAGAAATGGCCATTATTCCAATTGAATTTATTAAAGATAATTCTTTCATGATGGAATCTTTAATATTTCCTATATACGTCCCACTTGGACAAACATTAGAAAACAAATTTTTATCGATATCAGCTATAGATAAAATTTCTTTTGACCAAACATGCTTTTTTACATCAAAAGCCATTGTTCTACTAGCCAAAGAATAATCAATATATCTTTGACCGGTTAAACAATAAATAATGAAATCCTCAATTAAGAAAATTTTATTAACTTTTTTAAATTTCTCTTCATTTTCTTTTTTTAAAGCCATAATTTTAGGAAGAGAGTACATTCCTCTTCCAATTTGGCCTGTAATATTTCCCAATTTCTCTTTTGAAATACATTTTTCTAAATATTTAGCTTCTTTTTCACCACGAGGATCGGTATATAAAAGTGAAGGAAAAACTTGGTTATCATCTTTATCAAGCATAACACAAGTCTCTCCAAAAGAAGTGATTCCAATCATCGATAGCGATGGATATTTATCACATGCTTTCTTAATTATTATTTTTATAGCATCAATAATATCAAATGGATTTATTTCATGTCCATTTTCATCGCGTTTACTTTTATATGATAGATAAAATTTTTCTTTTAAAACTTTATCATCAAAAACAGAAATCTTACTTCCAGTTGTTCCAACATCTAATCCAGCATATATCATAATTAGTCAATATCTACAACTTCATAATGTAAGTATGTCTTAAAAGCTTCAACTAAGATGTCTTTCATATGGCCAATACCAACTGTTGTATGATGCTTAAATCCACCTCTTGCTAATCGAATCAATTTATTCTGTAAATCATCGATTTGAGCTACACCACCACAGCCGAAGAATGATTTTTCAATATCTTCTCCAGTGAATTTGCCTTCCGAAGCATAGACAATTAATTTTCCATCTTCGGTTTTGCAATTAGAAAAAGTCATATCAAATGGTCTAATACGTCCTTCATTGCTACCCCAACCGGAATCAGGATCGCACTTTGAGAACATCTTATGATCCGTTACCAATCCTTTTTCTGTCATCAATGATTGCGCTACAGGTCCGCAATGGAATAAAATTACTTTATTTTCATCTTCACCATAATTATTATTCCAATCTAAGCAAGCAGTAGGGTATTCGCTAGCTAATGCCATAGCTCTCATGGTAATTGCACTACATAAATCAATTTCACAAGAAGCGACAATGCCTCTATCATTTAACTCTGAGAGTAATACACATGGGCATACACGATAATATGTTTCCATCTCATTCCAACATCTTAATGTAATTGCATCTAGATGATATTCATCAATATATTGATCAATTACAACTGACATTTTACTAAGAGTGATTATTCGATCTTTAGGTACGCATGTAAAATTAGTGTAATTTATTAATCTTTCTTTCTTAGCTATAACTTTTTCATCATCGTCTTTTAATTCATCAACCTTATGAAAGAATTCCGATAAATCAAAAGATTCTACCGTGATTCCATATTTTTCTAATGCTATTTCATCATAACGAACAGTTTTAAAAGCTGTTGTTCTAGCACCTAATACTCCGATTGAGAATCTTTTCATTCCTTTTACAACACGACATATTGCTGCAAAATCATCTAGATTTTCTTTAAACTTAGGATCTAAAGGATGAACCACATGAGGTTTTAAAACAGTAAATGGTACTTTGTATTGATTGAAAACATCAGTGATAGAAAACTTACCACAAAATGCATCTCGACGATGAGCGAAATCCATTTTTCCAATCTCATCAGGATAAGCTTGCATAAGAACTGGGACTCCACAATCACGAAGTGCTGTTATTGCTCCGTTTTCATCAATGAAGATTGGCATACATAAAATAACACCATCATATTCACCTTCGTGATCCTTCAAAAATTGATGATAGAGCAATCCTTCATCTCTTGTTTCAACTGCGCCATATCTAGTTGCTTTTTCATCCATTATAATATAATTGTAACCCGCGTCAGTGACAGCCTTAACCATCTCTTCACGAGCGGTAGAAATTAGTTCAGCAGGCATAAAGCCTCTATTGCCAAAAAATAAAGCAAAAGTATTTTTTTTCATATATAATATTTCCTTTCAAAATAATTTTAAGAAAATATCACTAATTTATATATTAGCTAAAATACATTTTTACTGTAATTTTGTCCGTATGTTTTTTCTATATTTTCCCGCTGATACTCCAACATATTTTTTAAATACGCGTGTAAAATAATTATAGTCATTAAATCCTACTAAATAAGTTAATTCCACTAAAGAACAATCACTTTCTTTTAAAATCTCTTTAGCTTTTTCAATTCTTTTAAACTTTACGTATTCAGATACTCCCATACTTAAATATTTATCTGCTTTTGTATAAAGTAATGTTCTACTAATATGCAAAGCTTTAGCGATATCATTCACATTTAATTTAGGATTTAAAATATTATTATCGATAAAGCAATCAATCTCATTTAAAAACTTTTCTTTTTGTATTGAAAGCATCTTCTCACTTATCGCATATTTAGCTAACGCTAATAAAATAGTCGACATGCTTTTTAAACGCGTTTCTTCAACATATTCTATCTCAGACAATGCTTTTTTTAATTCATCAACATTATTCGTCATATAATTTAATTCTTTAAAACATTGATTTCTTTGTTCTTTATTTTTTATATCACTTATTTGACCAAACATAATAAAGCCTACGATGGAACCATCAATTTTTAGATTAATCATTGCTTCAACCAACTTTGAATGGCAATGGTAAATATTTAATTCATCGCTTTTTAGACATTTTAAAAACGATTCTTCATTCGATTTCGAGCATCTTTTCCTACCATTTTCATCTTTTTGTATTATTTCACAAAAACGACAATTATGTGGAGGATAAGAGATAATCTCTTTATAAGATGTATCAAAAATTACAATTCTAACTCCAGTTAGAACATAGAAGCTTTTTAAAAGGTTTAGCAATTTTTCATAATTAAATTTAAGTTTCATCGACATATATACATCTATAATCTTTCGGGTAATAAATACCTAGTGAGTCGTCGCCATTATTAATTAATTTAACTTCTTCATAATCTCCAACTTTAATTATTAACTCGCCTTTTTCTTTTAGATGTTCTTTTTTCAAATAGATAACTTTATTTTCTGAATCAATTCTTACCAAAGAGAATATTGCTTGGCAAAAAATAACTAAAATACAACTTGTCAATCCGTGATTTAAAGAAGCAAATACCGTATCATGTTCCCATAAAGTTCCTGTTAATTCCGCCATTTTATAAAAATAAGAGATACTTTCGTCGGCAACTTCAACAAGATGATTATACTTCAAAAATATAAACAATCGCAAATAATCACCTATTAATACATTAGATTTATAAATTTCAGGGTATACTTTTTCATAATCTCGTGTTGGTCCGAAAAACTTTAATAAATTTTCAAATAAACTCGGATAATTTTTTTTATTAGCAATATCAAAATAAAATGCATAATATTGACAAGTCTCAGTAATATTATTTGTTAATTCAAACTCACCATTATCATTACGGATCATATTATCAACAAAGAATGTGCCATTATAAGCATATTTTTGAATAGTTTTAATTAGTTTATGCCCTTTTTCTATCAGCGAATTATCGTTTAATAATTCTCCAGCACATATTAACATCTTACTATAAACCATATTGGAAGGAAAATTAATACCTTTAATGAATTCATCATCGTTAGCCTTAGACCATTCAATAAAAATCCATCCTTGAAGATTTTCTAATAAGCCAAGTTCATTTTCAAAATTTTTAAAATAGTCCAAAAGCATTTTAACTTTTGGTAAAGATTTGTCAATTAATATCTTATCTCCTGTTCTTTGATAATAATTTTTCAATTCTAAAACATACCACATCGACCAATTTGGAATAAAATTACCATCAGGGAATTCTCCTGGATAACACATTGGGATCATATTTTTAGGTAATGTCGACATATTTTCCGCTAGAGCATAATTTTCTAAAAAATTGCGCTCTACAATGTTTTTATTAGTCAAAAGATATTCACTCATCGACGTAAAATAGGAATCAAAAAGCCAACCTGCTCTTTCTCTCGATGGGCAATCGGTTAGAATATCGACGCTATTTTGTGCAAATGTTGAAACAGCTGCATCACAGATAGCTTGGATTCTTTTATTTTCAAATTCATATTTAAAACCATCAATAATAGTCTCATATAATCTTAAAGAAACATTATGGACTTTTATTTCTCCTTTAGCAATTACTAAACGTAAATATTTAATGGTATATGGTTCAAAGCAAAGGTGATAAAGTCTTCCTTTTTTTATTTCATAAGAAACGATATTTTGCGTGGTATTACGATAAAACTTTATGCTAAGTGGCACTTCTTTTCCGCATGAAGAATCAACTTCATCAAAAATAAAATATATTTCACTATCTCTCAGACATTCAATTTCAAATTCAATAAATCCGGTTTTAGACTTATCTAATTCATAAGTAATAAACGTTCCTTTTTTTAATTTGTCTATCGAATTATCAAGTGAATATTCAAGTTTTGAAATATAGTCATTTGGATTAACTTCCCATTCATCAATTGGAAAAATTTTTAGATAATCCAGCAACATATAGCGATCGCGATAAGGCTTTTTATTTCGATTAAACTTAAATGTTCCTTTCTCTATCTGCTTAAATAATATATTAGGAAAAGTTTGATAAACTACATTTTTATTAAGATATTGTTTATGCCTAAAAATATCACATTTAACTTCCTCTAATGGATTAATTTTTCCCAATAAAAAATCTTTAAAGCTAAAATCAAAATGATACGATTCTGAAAAAGTTCTTTGAAAAGAAAAGCGCGATACCTTCACATAACGAGTTTTATTCAAATAACATTTAAAATCGTTATCATTAGATGTATACGCGATAACTTTGTTTCTTGTAAAAATTTCACAAACTAAAAAAGGCTCAGCACTTGAAAAGTACATTGAATTACAGCCACTAGCATAGTGTTCAATAATTATATAATGTTCACCTTTATCAAGTTCATAAGTATCAACTCTATAAAACCTTTTAGCGGCTCTTGATGGTCCATATCCCATCAATTTACCATTATCAAATAATCTATATAATTCATTGGCCGTAATATTGATTTTAGCTTTTTCAGTCAAATTAATTCTTTGGGCAAAGAACAAAGAAATATTCATTTGTTCTAAATATTTAGTTGGATATATTGGTTTAGCTTTTTTAAAAAATTTATTTAACATATTGCACCTTAAATTGTAATTCATTTTCACTAAATTGTGAATTATCATAAATAAATGAATAAGGTTTAGCATCTATAATTATTTCATTATCCATTTTTTGTTTTTTTAAAGTTAGCATCATATCGCCAAAAAATAGCATATTTTTTTCTCTATTTATTTTTGAATTTAATTTAATAGTTATTTCCCCTTCTTTATCTAAAGGAAGATAAATCCAACCATTTTCAGCAACATAGTCTCTAGCATAAAAATTAAGTGGCAATTTTATCTTTATTTTTTTAGGGGAACATGGCTTAATGACCTTTAAATTTATAATATTATTATTTAAATAAAATTCATTATCTAAAATGAAATGAATATCTTCATCCTCATATTCTTGTTTCAAAGAAAATGGAACTACATAACAATCATCTTCTTTAAAACAACAAAAATCAGATATATATTTAAATCCATCGCCTAAGCGCATAGTGCAACAAAAATATGCCTCATATAAATATGATTGCAATTCATACTTATCATCAATTGCACAAGTTGAACATCCTGCGCCACCATTATCTCTTTGAAAAGTTCTAATCGAATTAGTATAAATTCGATTAAACAAATCGACATATGTCTCTTCTTTAGTGATTAAAAATAATTCTTTAGATAATATTAAACTATCGACAATGCAGCATGGTTCAGTCCAAGTATTGCTACGCTTAAACCAATTTATATTGGAGTAATCATAAGTCATACCTCTTACAATGTATTCTTTAAAAATATTCTTAGCATACTCTAAATACTTCTTTTCTTTAACGATTTTATAAAAATTTAATATTGCTCTTGCACATGATAACGTTGCATGTGTTTGACATTCTAAATTAACATAATCAATTTTCAAAAATTCTTCAATTATAGCAATTATAAGTTCTTTCAATCTTTGATCTTTTAAAAGCTCATATGCAGCAGTGATACCATCGAGCATAATAAATGCACACCCAACATCTGTTGAAACCTTCCAACCATTGAAAACGTTACCATCTAAACTACCTCCAACTCCGCCAAAACGACGATTATTGTCTGGATATCTTAGATAATATGGTGCAATTTGTAACAAATAATTCTCAACTATGGATTTAACTTGTTTTAGATATTTTTCTTCTTTGGAAATTTTATAATATTCGATTAATCCTCTAAGAAACCATGAATTACCTGATACTTGTTGCTCATCAACAAATAAATCATTAAATGGCTCTCCAAAATAACCAAATTCATTTAAATTATCCTCGATATGATCAAATATATTTTTTAACTGCATTAAAATATCATCCTGCATTTGCTTATATCCATCAAACGCATGATATAAAGAAGTTAATGCTAAAATATCTCTTCCTTGAAAATCTCCCGGCCACGAACCGCCTTGATCAAAGAGTTTTTCAGATTGATAAATCGGATCGCTTAATCTATTGCGATTTAATTTCATTCTGCGATATAGATCACCTAAGATTTTTTTCATATACTCCCCATTCTAAACATGAATATATGGAATCGGAACTTAATCCGATTCCATATTTTATTTCTTAATATTTTTTTTTATTTTGCAATAGCTGTTAATTCTACAGTAACAGCATTAACGTAAATTGTTCCTGTTGAGCCTGCATCTGGTGCAAAGAAAGAGAAGAAATCAACTGTTCTATTTGCTACCCATGTTATTTCACTATGATGATAACCTAATTCAACACTACCAATATCTAAGAAGACATTGTTATCAAAGTTATACATAAATCTTCCACCATTCCATGTTTTCACATAGTAGTCTAAAGATATTTTATATGTATGTGTATTTTCAATTCTTCCATTACCTTGGAACCATTCAGTAGTAGTATTACCATTTTTAAAGACCAATTTCTTAGGTGCACTACCCATTGCTTCATTAGCAATTACATCATTATCTCCATCAAAATCACCAACTGTTCTAGTTGCATCATCGCAATTTCCAAATTGACGAGAATCTTGTGAGAATGTAAAGCCTACTTTATGTCCATTTGGAGTTTGATCATCTGGAATAGCTTCAGCCTCTTCTAATTTTGCAACAACGCTACCAATATAAATTTCAAAAGAAGGGTTATTAGCGCCATAAATATTTAATTGATTCCATCCGCTTTGAATTGTACCTTCATATTTAATACAGAAGATTCCATTACCGACATCAATAGTTGTTGTTGGCAATGTTGGATTACCATTATCTCCCATCATAATAAGACATAATCCGCCACTATTGACACCATAATAATAGATTTCGATGGTTAATTTTTTACCTTCGACCATATTATTTTTTGTTAATCCAGTAAATAAGTGACCATCAGCGTTAGTTAATTTTAAAGCATTGTTAGTAAATTTATCACTAGCAATCATTGCTTGTTTTGCAGTTTCATTTTCAATATTGTTAATTATAACGGCTTCACCATTAGTTGCACCTGCGCCTTTATCATCCATATTCCATGTAAATCCGGTTTCAGTTGATAATTGCTCACTTGTTGGAACAACAGCTTGAATTTGAGCGATTTCTTTAGAGCTAATTTCCAAATTATCAATAGCGATAATTGCATCAGTAGTTGAACCACTTAATTTAAAGAAACCAAACCATGCATTTCCAGTTTCAGGAACAATCGTTCCAGGGAAAGTAAATGATGCTGTATGCACTTCATTGACTGTTGTGTTGCTATTAATAAAGTTTTGATTTAATCCATTAGAACCATCCCAGTTCATTTGAACATAGAAATCAGAGAAATTAGCTGCGGAAGCAGATAAAATCTTATATGAGAATGAAACTGTATAAGTCGCAGAAATTCCACGATGGAAATAATCATTGAATTGATTCATGAAAATACAATTAGATGCGCTTCCTGCAGTTCTATTAGCATCTAATATCAATGAGTTACCTGCAATAGCATCTTCTCCACCTGAAAGGTGTGTAGCATTATTAGAATCTGCCATTGAACGATATGTTGGAGAACGTGTGCCTTGAGCAAAATTCTCTTTAAATGTGCCATATTCAGTCATGGTTGAAGGATCTTGGAATCCTGTTACATCAAATGTTTCCTCATGAGCTGGTGTAACATTAATAACAATTTCCTCTTCAGCGAAAAGTTCTGAGTCAGTTGGATCTTCAACATAGTAAGCTATTCTATGCTCTCCAGCAATGTTTGCTTTAAACTTACCATCTTTAATTGATCCAGTTTCATTTAAGTCTTCCAATTCAATAGAACTTGTTAAATCATTACCACGATAATCTTTAGCACTAACAGTAGGTAATGTTAACTCTTCACCAACTTTGACTGTATATTGTTTTACAGATGGCATAGTAAATACAGGTGCGCTGGCTTCTTCAACAACAATTGTAACTTTACCTGTTTTCGCTCCATCTGTTGAAGTAGCAATAACATCTGCAGTTCCTTTAGCCACGGCAGTTACTTGTCCAGTTTCATCGACAGTCAAAACCGCTGTATCTGATGAAGATAAAGTATATGTTTTATCATCGGCAGTTTCTGGTAATACTGTAACCGTAACAGTTGTTTTATCACCAACAAATAAATTAGTTTTTTCAGCGGTAATAGTTACGCTTTCGACATGAATAACTTCCTGTGATGAACTAGAAGATGATAATACTTCTTCACTGGAAGATTCTGAAACTTCTTCACTAGAAGATTCGTTAGATGAAATACTTTCACTAGAGGATAATGAACTGGAATTGTTGTTATTATTACAACCAGCTAATCCAACAGAAAGTATGGCTGCCAAACAGACAGCAAAGGGCATAATTTTCTTTTTCATTGTTTTCTCCTTTCTTTAGTAACAATTTTTCAGAAAAACTTTTTAATAATTATTTAAAATAATATTGTGTCATTCTCGCAGTTTTAGTTTTGTTATCTTCAACGAAGTGAGGAATATTTCCCATTTGAACACGTTTCAAACCTTCATTTTGTCTTTCGGCATCAGCAACAATAATCGCAATATCTATTTGTTTTCCATCATCGATTGCTTGTTTAAATTCTGGTGCTAACTCAAAAGGAATTAACACTTCCCCAACATAACCATCACTCTTACTTGTAAACGCTACTTCCACTTTTGATTTATCATTTATATATTTTGGATTTGTACGTACATCAGAAAAAGTGAAATAATTATGATTAGTCCAAGTTGGAGCAAATGCGGCTTGCAAAACACCTCCTTTCTCTTTGTATACTTGCATATCAGCACTTGGCATATCGGTAATAGTTGACATAAATAATTCAACGCAATCACCTAGCCAAAAATCAGAAACAGTTTTAACATTTAATAAATTATCAAAAACATCAAACCCCAAATATATGCCTTTTTCGTTATAAGTCATCATTAACTTATTTATTGCGAAATGATCTTTCAACTCCTCTGCAGTTCTTGCACTACCTTCAGCATCAGATATGCCTAATATATCAATATTGGTAATTTCATTGTTCTCCCAATCAGATAATTCACCATTGACATTTATAGTTTTTGTTGTTGCTTTGATATCAACCTCAGGTCCAGCCTCACCATTGGCTTTGAACGCAATATTGTAATTGCTATCGTTAATCGATATATCATTTGGTGATGAGTTACCCTCAAAAGTAACTCCACTTAGGCCTTTATCCAATGTATAGTAATTATAATTTCCATCTAAGACGATATCTTCACAGTTGACACATTGTAATAATGTATTAAAACTATCGCCAGAAGGTTGAATATAAGAGCAATCATAGAATAGATTATCGTTAATATTACTATCCCCTACCCCTCTTAAAGAA
Source organism: uncultured Bacillota bacterium (assembly GCA_902493275.1). Classification (GTDB taxonomy): domain Bacteria; phylum Bacillota_I; class Bacilli_A; order RFN20; family CAG-449; genus CAG-449. The sequence continues at coordinate 39,534 of CABUOQ010000002.1, forward strand.
ATAGAAGCATTACCATTTTTAGCAATAAAATTGTTCTCAATAGTCGCTCCATATAAAGTACCTTTTTGAGCTACGGTACCATTATTTGAAATTGCAAATATAGAAATATCACCATAAAGAGGTTCAGGCTTAATGTAGCAATTATTAATAAATTTATTATTCTTGATAGTTATATTTTGAGCTAATGTCGCTTCGTTATATACATCCATTGAAGAAGCCGCCTGAATAGCGCCATGTCCTACATTCATAAAGGTATTATTTTCAATCACAGCATCTGGAACTTGAATTAAAACGCCTCTATTTCTTTTATTACGAATGATATTATTTGAGAAAACTAACTTAGGTGTATTTGATAAAAAAGTTACACGGCAATTTCCCCATTCACCAACATTAGACATTCTTTCTTTTACTTTAAAATCATATCCAACTGAAGTTTTTGTTACTTCTTGAATAGTGTAATATCCATTTGTAGGATTATGTCCTTCAAAGGTTTGTTCATTATAGACTGCTATTTTATCCCCTACTTGCGGTTCTGTTATTGCACTAGTAATTTTTGCAACTGACATTGATTTAGTACTTCCTCCTTCAGCTGCTGTTAATTTATACCAATATCCGTGTTTAATATTCATCGCATCATCATGTGAATTTTCAATTAAACTATTAGTTATTTGCACATCATTGTTCATGCTATTAAAATGCATTGCATCGGCAGTCGCAGTCATTAATGAAGCACTATTTTCTTTTAAAGATAAACTAAATCTATTAACATAAAGATTACTTGTTGAAGAAGAGGTTAAAGCCATTCCCGAAGCATGGTGCATAGTTATTCCTTCTAAATAAACATTTTCAGAATTTGTTATAGAAATTCCTACAGCATCATATTGCGAGAAAGAAACAGCAACTAAAGTACCATTTCTAGGTCTAGAAATACCTGCATTAGAGAAAGTAACTTCAATTTGATAAGAAGTGCTTTCATCACCAGAAATGTCATATGTTTTAAATGCATCAACTAAGAAATTTCCACCCTCTAATGGTGTTCTATTTATTTGTCCAAATTCAACCCATGATCTTATTGATTTTTTATTAGTGATCAATTTTTTTACTAAAGGATCAAACTCATGGTCTACTTCAATAGTTAATTTGTTATTATTTATATCACCCGCGACAATTTTGCCAGTTAAAGAGGAAGGCAATTTAGCATCAAGAGTTATTCCGTTTAAATAAAGATTTTTACAATTATCAACAGCAAAATATCCTTTCCAATTTAAATCATTTGTAATAATAACTAAAGAAGTATTATCTCCTTCAATATAAGTACCATTTAATCCATTTAAAGATAATGTTTGACTAGAATCACTTAAATATGCTTCAAGTTCTATTTCACCACTAGGTAATTTTATTTTTGCTTCTTTACCAGCATCGTTTAATTCTTTAGCTAAGTAAATAGCTGTTTGAAGGCGATAATAATTATTAAGTGTTCCATCTTTAAAATATTTTTGCACTTGGCTTAATTGAATATCATTAAATTTAATGATGGATTCTGATTGCATATCAGCATCTTTTTTTACCGGATATTTTTCAACAATTAAATCTTGATTAACACCGACTAATCCTTCATCAGTTAATCCATATTTTTCTTGTGATGTTAATTCGCCATTAGAATAAGGAGATTCACTAAGTTTTTCAACAAGCTGTGAGACACTCAAATTTTTATTTGGATCATCTTCTATTACTTCAAGTTCTACCGAATCAGTTTTATTATTATCGTTAGTAGTTACACTTACTGAACAAGTACCACTTTTTTTAGCGGTAACCACTCCAGTCTCAGAGATTTCTACACAATCATTACTAGCACTATAAGTAACCATTTTATTTGTTGCAGTTGCTGGAAGAATTTCAGTTACCAATTGTCTTGATTCTCCAACTTTTAAAATATTATTATTTATTGTTAATGATACACTTTCAACTGGTATTAAAACCTGTGAACCTTCACTAGATGAATTATTACCATTAAATGAACTACTTCCAGTTTGATTATTACATGACGTTACAAATGGTAGGATTCCAATTAAAGCAACTAATGGTAATATGAAATTTCTCTTTTTCATTTAATCTATCTCCTTTTTTTCATTATCTTGTTCTATTTGACCGCTGCAATTAGCAAATTGAATTAATTCAAATGCATCATTATTAATAGCCAATAAAACATTATTATAAATATTTATCTCTTCTGAAGTTTCGACACTCATTATTAATGAAGTTCTCTTAGTTGTGTAATGAAATAAATTATTATGAATTTTAGTATTTTTATTTGCTAAAGCCCAAATATTTGTTCCATAGCCATTAGTAAAATAATTATTGTAAATGTCAACGTTTTGAATTGTTCCACTTACACATTTAGAAGTATTATCTCCATATGCAAATACACTTAAATCATTATAATTATTGATAAATTTATTGTTTGCTATAACTATATCTTGAGGTACAATCGCCTCTTTGAATATATCATTAACCGCTAGAACTTGAATTGCTCCCATAACAACATTTTCAAAAGTACAATTGACTATCTCAGATTCTCTAGATTGCAATAAAATGCCCCTATTTCTTTTATTTCTAATAATGCAATTGTTCAATTTTAGCTTTGTGACTCTTGTAGCATTACCAACATTTAATCCAACTGTAACTTTTGACGGTCTTTTATCGACTGTTAAGGTATAGGATGTACCTATTTTTGAAATATCTACAATTGTAAATGAATCAATTAGTCCCATAGTTGTTGGCTCGTAAACGTCTATCTTATCACCCTTTTCAAAAGGAATGGCAACTTCATTTTGGGTTTGAGCAATATCTATCTCTTTAGAACTAGCATTAACACTTGTTACTCTTGTATAGAAAGATTTAATATTTAATGCATCGTCATGACTACTTTCTAGTAAACAATTTGTTATATTAAGATTACCTTCTAAAGCAATAGTGTGAATGATATCTGCTGTGCAAGTCATAATTCTGGAAGATCCTTCTTTAACAGCGAAATTAGTTCTATTTAAATAAACGTTTTTACCATTTTCAATTCGCATTCCCATCCCACCAGTAACGTGAACTAAAACATTTTCAAAATAGACATCATCGCATTTAACAAAGTGGAATCCGTGATTTTCATACATGGTATAAGCAAAAGAAACGTGAGTACCGACTTCTGGATCTTTATATTCAGTAGTACGATAAGGGAAATTAGCATTTAACGTTAATGCTAGTTCTCTTTTAATCTCATCATAATTTATATCAAGAACCCCTCTAGAAGAATCACTTGTAGGAGAATTATAAAATAAATTTTTATTTCGATCAGGTACATATCTCTGGGTATTATTATCAAAATAGCATTCCATATAAGAGCATGTTTTCTTTTGATAATTTTTATAAATTTCTCTTTCTAGATGAAATTCTTCTGGAATATCCAAATAAACAACCGGATTAGAATCAACTCTTTCAACTCTTTTTACCACTCCACCAATGGTAGGAGAATTCTCCATATCAAAAGTTATATTATTTAAATGAATGTTACTTGAAACTTTTGCTTCAAAATATGTTCCCCATCCACTATAGATAAACTGAGTTCCCTCTTCACCTACTAGATATAAATCTTTAATTCCCGTTACATCAACAGTGGAAGTAAATTTATATACATCACCATTAAATTTAACAATTTTGATACCTTCAACATCTGTGATATTTGCTAATAATATTGATAAATTACCCGAATTATTTTGTCCTGTAGGAGTTATATTATAATCTTCAGCTAAATATATGTGACCCTCATTAGGACATGGATATAATTCTTCATTTTCAAATTTTTCTTTATCAACACCAACTTCTTTAATATTCGATAATCCCATATTTTCTTTTTCCTTCATATCATCTTTAAATGGTGATGAACCAAGATTAGTTAATATTTCATCTCTTTCAAGATAATTTTCATCAATGAAACTTGATGATTCACTATCTGATGAACTTAGCGATTCACTACTTGATAAGCTTGAATTTTCACTTTCTAATGAAGATTCATCAAGAGAAGATTCACTAACTACAGAAGATAGGCTTGAACTATTCAAACTAGAACTTAAGCTAGAAGAATTGCTATTTGTGCAAGAAAATGAAGTTAATAAAAACAATAGAAATACTATTTTACCTTGATTTTTCATAGCTATTTACCTTGATTATATCGATTTAATGCATCGTTATAGCATTTTAGCAATTTATCGGCATCAAATCCTTTGAGTTCATTTATCAAACTTTGATAGCTTTCCTCATTATAAGGATCTTTGCCATCAACCCCTCTTACATAACATGACTCTAAGTATTCTAATTGAGGATCTAATGCTGCTTTTATCGTTGTCACATCCCCATATTCTGTGCCACTTAATTTAATTTCTCCTGGTTCAGGATTTTTTAAATAAGGTAAATATTTGCGCGACATTTGATTTAATGAAGTAATAATATCATCATTCATTTTTTCAACAAAATCAGCGGACCAATAAAGTGCAGATGCACTTCCAACATTTGGAGTAATAGTTGCTCGATATTGTTCTTGATTTCCAGTCCAAGTAGATGGAACATTGAAAGTCCATGAAGTATGCTCTTCATTATCCCAATTCCAGTTTTCACCTTCAACACCATATGAGATCAATTGTGTTCCTAAATCGCTATACATTATATCTAATAATCTTGCTACTTCTCTAACATAAATTGATTTTTGAGGGATAGTCGCGCCATCTGGAATAAAATATCCTAATCCTAAATGTAAAGGATTACCTGTATAATATGAAGAAGTAAGCGGACCAAAAGTCACATAGTTGCTCTCATAATCATAACCAACTATCAAATATGCAGCTGCGGCAACAAAACTACCTAATCGATTTTTCATTCCCGTTAATGCTAATTGGTTGTCAGTTTTATTTGAAAAAGTACTGACATCCATCAAACCTTCACTCCACAAGGTATTCATAAATTGAAGATATTTTCTATATGCCTCAGTATATGGAACATAGGTGAAACTAGATTGATTGTTTTCAATTTCAACTCCGTATGAAACATAGCCATAACTTGCTAAAACAAAGTTTCTTAAATACTCTAATGATTTTGAAGTCACAGGTATTTCATCGTTAGAATCATCATTTAAATTAGCATCTAGCTCTTTAAAAGCTCTCAATACAGTTAAGTATTCCTCAATGGTTTTAATTTCATCAGCTTTTGGAAGAAGTTTACCATTATACCCTCCGAATTCATTATTAATATTTTCAATCCATTGCTCATTGATAAACATCTTAAATGTTAAATCTCGAGCAACATCATTTACAGATAAAGTTGAATACATTTTTCCATCACTTAATGTTACAACTTTCTTTGCATCACTTTTTTGTATATCTACACCAAAATTATTTTCTAAGCCTTTTTTATAATTAGGCATATAATTATCAATAATATTGCCAACTTGAATTGTTGATTCACCTACTTTATAAGAATAATTATCATCATTAAATGGAACATAAGCATCGTAATTTCTTTCAGCATATCGTACCAATTCTGAAATTGAATTATTAAATAAAAATAGATCTGGAATTGTGCTATCGGATGACCACGCTCCAGTTCTTTGATTGGTATAAGCTGAAGTATCCGGGGTGGTGAATTCAAAATTTAATCCTGTAATTTCTGATAAGTGTTTAAACATTACTAAATCTTTATATTCAGGATTTCCAGCACTATGTGGGGCAAATATTTTTATTGTTACTGGATCTTTAACTATCCTATATGGATTATCCTCTGTTCCGTTAGGTAAAAAATTATCAGGATTATAACTTCTATTTGATCCGGTACATCCAACAAGTGCTCCTAAAGATAAAACCACACTTGCTATTATTGATGATATTTTTTTTATTTTGTTCATAGATTTCTCCTTTATCCTTTAACGCCACCAATAGTGACACCCTTTTCAAAATATTTTTGAAAGAATGGGTAAATAATTAGAAGTGGTAATGATGAAACAACTATAGTTACATATTTTAGTTGTTCAGATAGATTGACATCTGTCCCTCCACCAACTGAAGATTGATTTGAAATTAAAATATTATTTAATACATTTTGCAACGGCAATAACGATGAATCTTGTACGTACATAAGAGCATTGAAATATGAATTCCAATAACCAACCACAGCATATAAAATCATAACTGCAATTATTGGTCTACATAATGGTAGGACAATGCGAGTAAAGATTCTTACATCGCCACATCCATCAATCATAGCTGCTTCTTGCACTTCCATAGGAATTGAAGATTGCATATAAGTACGAATAACAATGATATTAAAAACTGATATGCATCCTGGAAGAATAATTGCCCAAATTGTATTATAGAGTTTTAATTGTTGAATCAATAAATAAGTTGGAATCATTCCTCCTGAAACAAACATTGTTAATACTAAAAATAAATTAACAAACTTTCTACCTTTAAAGTCTCTTCTAGATAATGGATAAGCGCACAAAACTTGGCATGTAACCTGAATAACTGTTCCAATCGCTGTATAAATCAATGAATTTTTAAATCCTCGCCAGATGGTTTCATTTTTTAAAATCATCTTATAACCATCTAAAGTAAATTCCTGTGGAAATAGTCCAACTTCACCAGAAATAACTGCATCTGCAGAAGAAAAAGAAGAAGCGAGAACATTTATCAATGGGAATAAGAATATCAAAGCAATTATCCCCATAATAATCATTATAATTACATCAAATATTTTATCTTTGCCTTTACTTGAACGATTCATGATTTGCTCCTTTTATTACCATAAAGAATTATCGCTAACTTTTTTAGAGATAAAATTACCTAAGCATAAAATGATAATGTTAACTACAGAATTAAATAATCCTATTGCCGTAGCATAAGAATACTGAGCCTCACCATATTTTGGAAAAGATATATTATACACATAAGTAGCAATTATATTAGAAGAGGATAAATTAGTTGATAATTGCATCAAATACACTTTTTCAAAGCCAACGCTGAGAATATTGCCAATTGACATAATAAACATAATAACCGCTAGAGGAATAATCTGAGGTAAATTAACATAGAAAATTCTTCTGATTCTTCCAGCGCCATCAATAATTGCAGCATCATGAAGATTTGGATCGACATTAGAAAGGCTACCCATATAGACAATAGACCACCAACCAAGTCCTTGCCATAATCCTGAAACGACATAAATCATACAAAAGTAATCTGGATTTTCCATTAAATTTGTAGCGTCAAATCCAAAAAAAGCAAATATTCTAGTAAATATTCCGCTATCAACTCTAAAGAACGCAAATAACATTCCTACTAAGACTGATATTGAAATAAAATATGGAGCGTACATTATTGTTTGAATTAATCTTTTATATTTTTTAGCTCGAACTTCATTTAACAATAACGCAAAAATTATTGGTAAAAGAGAGTTAAAAAATATCGAAGCTAATGACAAAGTCAAAGTATTTTTTAAAATTGTATAAAAATTAGGCGCGGTAATAAACGTATAAAAATGCTTAAACCCTCCCATACTTGTCCATGGTGAATCAAAAATACCTCTAAAAGAATCGTAATCTTTAAAAGCAATAACTAATCCTGTTAAAGGTAAATAATGAAATATAAAAATATATATGAGTGTTGGTAAAGTCATTATAAAAAGAGCAAGACCAATTTTAGAATACCATTTTCTTTTTGCTGGTGTTCTAGATAATGTTTCGATTTCTGTTTTAGATACTTTTGCTTCCATTTAAATGAATTTCCTTCTTCAAGCGCTTTCATTATAATTTATTATTCAGATTTATACCATAAATTAAAATGACTATAATTATATACTTTTTTGCACTTTTAAATTAATTATCAATATCATTAAAATTGATAAGTTTTTTTGTTTAAAACAAAAATAGCCTATTTATAGCCTTTATTTATTATAACGTTCCATTTTTAGATAATATTATTTTTTATCTTTTTAAATATAAAAAACAAAACTATAGAAAAAATTTTTTTTATTTAAGATAATAAATATATATATATATATATGTTATTCATTTAAGGAGTATTTTATGACCAAAGAATCTTTTTTTAATAGAAGTTTATGTTTTAGAAATATAACTGATAATTTTAACTCTGACATCAGCGCTTCGATAATTGGATATGAAGCGTGCAATAAAAATAAACCAATTATTGATTCAAATAAATCATGCTATATAATTCATTTTATTGCAAAAGGCTCTGGTTTTTTAATAAGTCATAATAAAAAAGAAATAATTCATAAAAACGAATGCTTCCTAATTGAACCAAATTCTCACGTTAAATATCGTCCTAATCCTCGTGATCCTTGGTCATATTTTTGGATTGAAATAAATGGCAATCTTTTTAAAAAAATATGTGAGCGAATTGATTTTAAGAAAAACAATATGCACTTAAAATTAGAGCACTTTAATGAAATCATCGATGAATTTATCGAGATTTTCGATGAGACATTATACATTCACAATCAATATAGTGAATTTCTTCGAATCAGTAGTAAAATTATGAACATTTTTTCAAGATTAATCGAAGAGTATTGCATTGAAGATTCTTCTGATTCTTTAACAAAAGAAGAATCACAAATCAAAAAAATAATTGAATACGTCAATAATAACTACACTTCACCAGATATTTCTATAAATAAAATTGCTAACCACTTTTATTTTTCTCAGGCATATCTAACGAGAATATTTAAAAAAAGCACCGGTATTTCTCCAATGAAATATATCATAATGTTAAGAATGAGACGCAGTGTCGAGCTATTGAATAAAAAAACGTTTTCAATTTCTCAAATCGCTTATTGTATTGGTTATAAAAACCAATTCTATTTTTCAAAAGAATTTAAAAAGTACTTTGGATTATCACCTTCAAAGTACAATAATTAATCTTTTTTTGTTAAATCTTTTCTTTCAATATTATTAAAATCTGATGAATCAAAATATTTATTATCCTCAAAGGTTTCTTGTTCATTAGATGTTTCTTCATCTACATCATAATCCTTTTTTAGATATCTTTCATCTATTGCCCATGTATCACAAATAATATCTTGTAAAGATCTTTTTCGTTTATTAATTAAGATGAAAAATAACGAGATAAAACATATAATATCACAAATTAAAATAAGAGAGAAATTAGAAAAACCCACTCCATTTATTTCAAAAAATGGATACATTATTCCCGAATTTAATCCACCGCTTAAAACAGTAGAAAAAAGCATCAACCCATAGAACATTACAAAAGAGCAAATATTTCTGAATATCTTTTGTTTAGTTATTAATTCATATCCATCTTTATCGACAACTTTGATTTTTAATAGTTTTTTCCCAATTGTCTTCATGTCTTTAAAAATTAATTGAGGTAGAATAATCGTTAAAAAGAATGATAAAAGATAGCATCCAAAAGTAACATAATCAATTATATAAGAACATTCAGCATAATTCTTTTTATATACATCATAGTGAGCTTTAAAGCGCGTTGAATTTATCAATTCATCGACTTGCTTATTCCATAAATTTTGGAAAGCAACTGCTAAATAATTATAATTTGACACTCCAGCTTGATAGTTTTTATCGTTTAAATGTTTATATAATTCAATAGCGTAATCTGCATCTAAATAAGGTAAAATCAAACTTTCTTCATCAAAATTCCACATTTCTATATTGACTGACGCATTTTTTAATTCTTTATAGAAAAAGAGCTTTGGATCATCTTTACCAAATGAAACTATATTATCATTTTCATTATATTTAGGAACATAATTAACATAAAAATACGCTAAAGGATCGCTCTCATATGAAGCAATCTCAAGATTGTTAGGATTTTCAATCTCAATTCCATAAGTTAAAAATAAACTATTATCAATTGAATATGAATATAATATATGTCTTAAACAATAGTCACGGAAAATATCTTCTTGTTCACGTGGAGTTTTATATTGATGGTTTTCATTATCAATAAATTCATATATTTTAGCCTCTTCTTCTATTTCATAGCACGAAATAATTTCCTGGTTCAATGTATTTATTTTGCCTTTATAAGCAGGAATAATATCTAATATCCCATGTGAAGAAATAAGCAAAACAAAAGATATGACAATAAGTAAAAGCGCATCGATAATATGCGCTTCAATTCTTCTACTAGCAGATGAATTTATTTCGTTCTTATATGGTCTTAGATAACCTTTTTTCTCCATAATCTCCTCTATTTAATCAATTTTTCAGTTATAGAATCAAACAAATGAATCTTTGAAATGTCAAATACTAATTTTAGTTCATCACCAGAATTTACTAAAGTCTTTGCATGAATTTTTGAAACTATCTCTGAATCTTCAAAATTAGTATGTATATAATACTCGTGTCCAAGTAATTCTGCAACAGAAATTGTAAGATTAAATTCTTGACTTATGGCTTCATCAGTCAATATTCTATTACTTTGGTAAATATCTTCTGGTCGAATACCAAAAATAATTTGAATTTCTTTGCTTGTATCTATTAGTTTTAATCTATTTATCGCGTCGATTAAATAATTACGACGATGATTTGAAGTTTCACATATAGCTAATTCTTTTTCTAATTTTGCTAATGTATCCGCTAATTTAGCATTATCTTTTTCCAACTTCATTTTTTCTTTTACTTCATTTATACTCGCTAGATAATTCTTCTTTTCAACAAATTTATCTTCTAATTCTTCTAGTTCTTTAATTAATAAATGTAATTCTTTGCTATAGAAATCTTTTACTGCAACATCAAAATCATCAGTCAATTTTATTTTAGTGCCTTGTTTAAAAATCACTTGACCATTAATATATGTTGCATTAATTAAGTTCATAGCTGGTGAACCAATGAATGTCGCAACAAATACATTAGCTGGATGATTATAAATCTCAATTGGAGTGCCAATTTGCTGAATATAACCTTTATTCATAACGACAATTCTTGTTGCCATGGTCATAGCTTCAGTTTGATCATGTGTAACATATATTGTAGTAGCGTTTAAAGCATTATGTAACTTAATAATTTCGCTTCTCATAGCCACTCTTAATTTGGCATCAAGATTGCTCAAAGGTTCATCCATCAAAAATACTTTGGCATTTTTAACAATAGCTCTTCCTAAGGCTACACGTTGACATTGTCCACCAGATAAAGCTTTAGGCTTACGATCTAAGTATTCAGAAATTTGTAAAATATCAGCTGCTTTTTCCACTCTAGAGCGAATTTCATCTTTTGGCAAATGCTTGTTTTCATAAACTTCTACTGGAGTTTTTTCAAGATATTCAATTTTTTCTTCTAACTCTTTTAAATCTTTTTCAATTGATTCTTTTTCATCTTCATTAGCAAGCAATTGATATTTTTTTAAATTACGATACTGTTCTTTTAAAACTTTTAAAGCCTTCTTATTGATGCCTAGTATTGGTTTACCATTTTCATCAACTTTCAAAGTTGGAAAACGTTTTATTTTTAAACCAAAAGACATATTCCCTGCCACTGACATATGAGGATAAAGAGCATAACTTTGAAATACCATAGCAATATCACGATCTTTTGGATGAAGATCATTGGCATATGTCTTATCAATAAATAAATCGCCAGAAGTTATATCTTCTAAGCCAGCAATCATTCTTAAAGTCGTAGATTTGCCACATCCCGATGGTCCAACAAAAACTACAAATTCATGTTGCTTTATATCTAAATTAAAATCAAATACAGCTTGAACCTTATTATCATAAATCTTATTAATATGTCTTAAAGATATATATGATTCACTTGGTGCTTTCTTTATTTTTTTAGAATTCTTTTTTTGATAAGCTACCATTTCTTCATATATTCTAGTTCTTTGCTTATATAATTGTTTTTCTTTTAATTTTAGTTCTCTTTTTTTGTTTTTAGCTTCTAATTTATCTGAAACTATTTTCTTATCTAAATCGCGATTCGACATATCTTGCTCCTTTTTCATAGCTTAGTTTAGCAAAATATATATTTTGACGGAAGCATATAAGGCTTTTATATCAGTATTTTGCTATAAATAAGTCAAAAAAATATATATTCTTCAAGTATTAACTACTAATCAATAATTCCCTTACGATAATTAATTTTAAAGGCTTTTGCAAGTTGAATTAATTGTTCATTGGTTATCGATTGATAAATCTTTTTATCATAAATTTTCATATATATCTCAGCTGCTTTTTCAATTGTTTCAATTAAGCCAAATACTTCATCTAAGCTTCTACCTGTGCAAAATATTCCATGTTGTGCCCAAACGACAGAACGATACTCTTTCATTTTTTCAGCTGTAGCAATTCCGATTTCTTCTCCGCCGCATAAAATCCAAGGTAATACAGCTACTCCTTCAGGAAAAACCACAATAGATTCAGTTTGCATCTTCCAAAGGTCTTCGCTCCAATGATTAGAATCTAAATCATGTACATGACTCATGCATATGACATTAGTTGGATGACAATGAATAACTAGGCGATGCAAAGGATCAACTTTTAATCTTTCAATATGACATTTTAAGTGAGTAGGAGCTTCTGAAGTTGGTCGACCACCATCTTCGTATCCCCAAAGTAATGATAAAGTTTTTCCATCTTTTACTTTTATAATTCCTAAATTATTTTTAGGGTCTTTTAAACAATTTTTAAAATATTTGCCAGTACCCGTTATTATAAAATATTTACCAATTAAAGGAGTCAAATCATAATCGCAAATAAAAGTTCTTTTCTCATTTAAATCCGTGATTTGTTTAGCTTCTTCTTCAGAGATAATATATGATAAATTACCCCCGTTTCTTTCATCCCACCCATGTTTATATAATAAATCTAAAATTTCTGTAACTTCTTCTATACAATTCATTTTGTACCTCTTTCTAATAATACATTCTTTTCATATTTTTTAACTTGTTCATACCAATCTTGTTCACTTGCAACTTTTTGCTTGTTTAAATACTCACACCAAACATCTTGCCAAGGCAATGTCTTAATTTCTTCTTGTAAAGCAAGTAAATGTGAATAATCCGCTGCATCTTGATATTCTTTTAAGATATCCCATGGTGTTAATAAAGCTTTTAAAATTGCTTTCTGCATATTTCTAGTTCCTATTACAATAGCCGCGACACGATTAATAGATCCATCGAAATAATCTAAACCTAAATATGATTTATTTAGTGCTTTACATCTTACTAATTCATCCGCTACTTCTTGTAAGTCATCGTTTAATTTTAAAACATGATCAGAATCCCAGCGAACAGGACGCGAAACATGAAATGCTAGGCGGGGTGAGAATAATAATAAAGATGATATTTTATCAGCAACATTTTCTGTAGGATGGAAATGCCCCGTATCTAATAAACATAAAATATTGTTCTTCATCGCGTATGATAAATAAAATTCATTAGATCCTACCGTATAAGATTCAACACCAATTCCAAATACTTTTGATTCAACTGAAACATCAACTAAGTTTTTATTATATTTATATTTTAATATTTCATCTAAAGATTCTTTCAATCTTTTACGTGGCCCTTCACGGTCAGAAGGAACTTCCTTCAATCCATCAGGAATCCATATATTGCATAGTGATTTCTGATGTAATTCTTTAGCAAAATATTCACATACTTTAATACTATTAATACAATGCTCAATCCAATAATCACGCACCTCTTTATTTGGAGAAGATAAGCTTAAGCCATTTACAAGCATTGGTGAAGAAAAAATTGTTGGATTAAAATCTAAGCCTAAGCCTCTATTATAGGCATATTCAACCCATCTTTTAAAATTTGCAGGAGTTATATCTCTTCTATCAACAATACTATCTGATTGATAAATAGCATGTAAATTGATTTTCTTTTTTCCTGGAATATACTTTAATGCTTCATCCAAGTCTGCCGTTAGTTCTTCAAAATTTCTTGCTTTTCCTGGATAATTACCTGTCGATTGAATTCCACCTGTTAACGCTTTTTTATTTTCAAAGCCATTAACATCATCTAATTGCCAACAATGAATTGAAATTGTTACTTTAGATAACTCTTTTAAAACTTTGTTAACATCGATTCCATATTTTGCGTATATTTCTCTAGTGTCTTTTTTCATATTAATCCTCCATTTGTACTTTTATATTTCCTAAAGATGTAGCCTCGATTGGTAAGGCGATTATTTTTTTCTTAGCGTATTGTTCTACCAATTCATTTAGATATTTATTTTTAGCGCCGCCTCCTACGATATAGCATTTATCATATTTATTCCCTGTTATATTCTGCAAATCTTTTAACGCTTGATCATAAGAGAATGCCAATGAATGATATACTGCATTAATTAAATCGTTATCATCTTTTGGTAAAGGTTTATTTTTTTGTTTAAGATAATCTAAAATCGCTTCTTTCATATTAATTGGCGATAAAAAAGCTTTATCATTAACATCAAATATTTCATGATAACTCGATTGTTTAGCCATAGTAACCATCTCAGGAACCTCTATTGCTAATTCTTTAGATAAGTTATTTATAATCCACATTCCCATGATATTTTTTTGAAATCTAATATAGTTTGGACCATATTCATTAGAATAATTAGCGTCTTTAGCAACTTCACTATTAATGGCCTTAGGAATTTTAACTCCTAGCAATGACCATGTTCCCGAAGAGATATATGGCGAATTATCTTCCATAAATATTCCTTCAACTGCAGAGGCTGTATCATGGCTAGCACATAATTTAACTAAAATATTACCTCCAACTTCATCTGAAACATCTTTTTTTAAATAGCCTAATTTATATCCAGGCTTATATACTGGATCATTAAACACATTAGATATGCCTAGTTTAGACAAAATTTTTTGCGAATAGTCCAATGTTTCACATGAGCAAAGTCCCATGGTGGAAGCATTAGTGTATTCATGTACTTTAACTCCAGTTAATTTATAAAGTAAATACTCTGGAATCATCAAAAATGTTTTCGCTTTTTGAAGTCGATTAGATTTTTTGTCTTCATAAAGCTGATATATAGAATTAAACACCTGAAATTGGCACCCTGTTATCTTATATAAATCATTAAATGATATTTTTTGATGCACTTCATCAATTATTTTTTGAGTTCTATTATCACGATATGCATAGACTGGTAATATTTCATTATCGAGCTCATCTATTAATACATAATCAACTCCCCAAGTGTCTATACTTAATGATTCAATTTGAGGATATTTACTTAAAGAAATTCTTATACCATTTTTCACTTCTTTAAATAGTTCATCAACATCCCAAATTAAATGGCCATCTTTGTTTTTTACTTCGTTTTTAAAACGATATACCTCTATTAAGCATATTTTTCCCTTATCGTCTTTATAACCTATTATATGTCTTCCAGAAGAGGCTCCGATATCAATTGCTAAATAATATTTCATATTTCTCCTTTAATCTCATGATATCTTTTAATACTATAAATAAATATAACATTATTGCAAATTTATATAACATTATTGTAAAATGATTTTAAGAAAGAAATATAAATATGCATCGAAGAATACCATTATCAAACCATTTAAACTCATCTCTTTTATATATATCTGAGACTGAACTCGATAAAGATTTTAAAGCATCATATCATTCACATCCAAATCTAGAATTATTGTTAATAAATGAAGGAACTGGTAATTTAATAACTACAAATCGCCGAATATCCATTAAAAAAGGAGATTTAATAATTATTAATTCTCATTCATTACATTGTGAAGTTTCATCTAGCAAATGCCGTTTTTACTCAATAGGTGTCAATCGTTTAGATGCTAATTTAGACAATAATTTTTCTAAGAAAATAATAAAATTGCCATTAGATAAAACCGACTATGATAGCATTAATTTTTTATACCATTTTATAATAACAGAAGCTGAAAATAAAAAAATGCATTTTGAAGATATCATATTTAATGCCTTCCAGCAAATTAAATATTTCATTCAAAGAACTTATCAAATAAAGTTTATTTCATCATCCAAAGAATACGATAATAGCGTTATTTCCAGCGCTAAAAACATAATTGAAAATTATTTTTATACAAATATTAATATCAACGATTTATCACATCGCTTATCGATTTCACCATCAACTCTATCCCACCAATTTAAAAAAATAACTGGTCGTAGCGTCATTGAATATAAACATATATGTCAAATTAATGAAGCTTGTAATTTGTTAAAAATAACCGATATGAATATTCTTGACATTGCCTTTGCAACTGGATTCACTAGTTCATCTTACTTCAGTGAAATGTTTAAAAAAATGATTAAATTGTCACCAAAAGAATACCGTTTAATGAACAAATAAAAAAGTCTCGAAATTAATCGAGACCCATATTATTCTCCTTTACAATTTAGCCAGACTTGTCTAGCTTTATTTTCATCATATAAGTAATAAATAATAGCTAATGCAAACTCAATCGTATAATACATCGATTTCGCAGTTATAAAATTTTTAGCAATTACTACACCTTTATCCTTTTGATAGTTTCCTGAAATACAATATTTTTCAAACCCAGGAAAAATTGTATAATCTAAATTATTAAAGTATCCTTTTCTTCCCAAAAGATGAGGTGCTGCACAGATAGAAGCTACTAGTTTATCACTTTTTATGAATTGAGAAATAAGTAACTCAACCCGTGAATCTTCATTTAAAATCGTAAAAGCTGCTTTACCACCAGGTAAAATCAAATAATCATAATCACTTTCTTTTATCTCATCAAGATATTTCTCTGCAATTATTTGATATCCAGACTTAGTAAAAACTTGCAATGTTTGCATCACTGATACTAAAGTGATTTCTTCACCAGCTCTTTTGAGAACATCAACGCAACTTAAAGCTTCTGTCTCTTCAAAATAATCACCTAATAAAATGATTCCTTTCATTTACTTATCCTTCATTATTTACTAGCTAATATCTCTTTGATAATATTAGAAACAATTTGTGGATTAGCCTTACCATGTGATTGTTTCATTACTTGACCAATTAAGAATCCAACAGCTCGATCTTTACCATTTTTAAAATCAATTATCGATTGAGGATTATTATCGACCACACTTAAGCATAAAGATTTTATTTCATCAACATTAGAGTTCTGTTTTAATCCTAATTGCTCTTGAATAATTGTTGGATTATCATTATTCTCTACCATTTTTTCAAACACTTTTCTACCTTGAGAATAACTTAAATCACCTTTTTCTATTAATGATAAAAGTTTAACAATATTATCTGGAGTGACTTTAAACTTTTCAATATTAATTCCATTTTTATTAAGATAAGAAGCAACATCAACAGTTAAAAAATTCCATATTGATTTGATTTGATTTGATAAACTAATACATTTATCAAAATAATTAGCCATCTCAAGCGATGTAAGAATCTGGTCTGCCTCATCCTCATTTAATCCTTTTTCAATGTATCTTCTTTTTTTATTAGATGCTAATTCTGGGCATGTATTAATCGCATTTTGAACAAACTCATCGCTTAATTTAATTGGAACTATATTAGGTTCTGTAAAATATTTATAATCAACCGAATCAGTTTTCTTTCTCATCAAGACGGTCTCTTTTTTCATCTCATCGAAACGACGAGTTTCTTGTTCAACAATTCCCCCAGATAAAAGAATTCTTGATTGACGTTTCATTTCAAAATCAATCGCGCGTTGCACATTATTCAAAGAATTTAAATTTTTAATTTCAACTTTGGTACCAAACTTTTTACTTCCTACTGGGCGCAATGAAATATTTACATCGCATCTAAGTGACCCTTCTTCCATCTTACCATCAGAAACACCACTATATATCACTATTGACCGAATTTGTTCTACATACTTCATAGCTTCTAAGCCGTTTGACATCTCTGGTTTTGAAACTATTTCTACAAGTGGAGTTCCAGCACGATTATAATCAAGTAAAGAATAATCCGCTAGATGGAGTTGCTTACAAGTATCCTCTTCCATATGTAATCTTTCAATACCGATTTTCTTTTTTCCTGAAGGAGTTGTAATTTCTACATATCCTTCTCTACCTATCGGTCTTTTATCTTGAGTTATTTGATATCCCTTAGGTAGATCAGAATAGAAATAATTTTTTCTATCAAACCATAATTCATGATCTATTTGCATATTTAGCGCATTAGAAACACGAATAGCGTTAATTACAGCTTGCTTATTTACGACTGGCATAGTTCCAGGAAACGCCATATCAACTGGAGTAACCAAAGTATTAGGCATTTCACCAAAACGATTAGGTGAAGATGAAAACATCTTAGTTCTTGTTTTCATTTCAACGTGAATTTCTATACCAATAACTGCTTCAAAGTTCATATTATTTCATCACCCTTTCCGCGGTTATGCCTTTTAAAGATGTTGTATCTTCAAGGGCATAAGCAATATTTAATAAGTTACCTTCATCAAACGCCTTTGCAGTAAGATTTGCTGCAAAAGGAAATTTATTATCTAAGCCTATTGGAAGAGATATTGAAGGTAAACCGCCAAAATTACCAATTGCCATATGATTTTCAGCAATCAAGTACGTTGCAGACATCTTATCTGCACCACCGCCTTCAAATGAATTTCTTGCATTAGAAACACATGGTAAATATATCGCGTCATAATCTTTTAAAACTTCATTTATTTTATCAACAATTAATCTTCTAGCTTTTTGAGCTCTAAAGAATAATTCACTTTGATTCTCTTTAAACAAAGAAAATGAACCAATTACAAATCTTCTCTTAATAAGTTCAGAAAAGCCTTGAGTTCTAGCTTTTATCATAACTTCTTGATATGTCATTTCTCCACCAACTCTCGGACCAAATTTAACTCCATCAAGATTGGCATTATTTGAAGTTGCTTCCGCACAAGAAATAACTAAATATGTTGGAAGAATTGCCTCTAATAAATTTAAAGGGAATGAAATTGTATCTACAATTGCTCCTTTATTTTTTAAATTGTCTATGCTCTTATTAAAAGTTTCTTTAATGATTTCAGATTCAACAGAATCAACAACTTCTTTAAGAACCGCTATTTTTTTATTTTTAATATCGCCTGTTAATTTTTCGTGATATTTTTCTACTTTTTGATAAGAGGATGTTGCATCTTTATCATCGTGTCCTGCTAAAAGTTCTAAAGCATATGCGGCATCTTTCACACTTCTAGTAAAATATCCTACATGATCTAATGAGGCAGCAAATGGAAATAAACCATATCTAGATATTCTCCCCCAACTTGGCTTAAATCCTACTAATCCAGCATATGAAGCTGGTTTTCTTACTGAATCACCTGTATCTGAGCCTAATGCAAAAGGAATTATGCCACTTGCCATAGCACTTGCAGAGCCACATGAAGAGCCCCCGACCATATATTTATGCGTTGGATCATAAGGATTATATGTCGTTCCTAAATGTCCAGTAACTCCTGAACCGCCCATTGCTAATTCATCAAGTGTTGTTTTAGCAATTAAAACAGCCTTTGCATCTTTTAATTTTGTAATGACTGTCGCATCAAACACAGGAACATAGTCTTTAAGAATATTACTTGATCCCGTAGTCAAAATATTTTTTGTTGAAAAATTATCTTTAGCTACAAAAGGAATTCCCCAAAACATATTATCAACTTCAGGTTCAACTAAGGTAGATGCAAATTCTAAAGCTTCCTTTTCACAAATAGTTTCAAAAGCATTATTTTGATCTCTTTTTGCCTTTTCAATAGCTTCCTTTGTTAAAGTAAGAGGTGTTACTTTTTTTTCAACTAATAAAGTATGTAATTCTTCAATCGTCATATCTAAATACATATTATCCCACCACCTTTGGAAGTTTTATTTGTCCATCGACAACATCTTTTGCGTTTTTTAATACTTCATCGCGAGATAAAGTTTCACTTTCAATATCTTCTCTAAGATAATCAACTTCACATGGAAAAGGAAATGTCATCGGTTCCACTTCATCAATGCCTTCAATTTTTCCAATTAATTCCATCTGTTTAGTTAAGATATCGAATTCATTCAAAAGCGTTTGATATTCTTCGTCTTTCATTTCAAACATTAAATTACTAGCGCATTTTTTTAATAATTCTAAATCTATTTGACGCATTTTAACCTCCTAATTATATAATTTCTTTATCTTAAAATGATTGCTCAATAAAGTTTTATTTCCATATTCTGAATTTTCAAATTCAACTTCGATTAATTTATCCGATAAGACCTTTTTTACCACTCCCACGCCAAATTGTTCATGAGACAACTTATCACCAACATACCATTTATCAACTCCATTAGTTTTATTAATAGCTGGAGCGACATTCACATTTACTTTTTTATTATTTAGATTTATTTTTAACGGATTAATATATTTTGATTTAATTTGACTATAGTTTTTAACATTAATACCGGCCTCTTTTAAGAATTGTGAAGGTCTTAAATAACCGCTATTAACATAAGAGAAATCTTGATTACAAGTGATATATAATTTCTTTTTAGCTCTAGTTATTGCCACATAAGCTAATCTTCTTTCCTCTTCAATTCCTTGGGCACGTTCATCTATCGCTCTTTTAGAAGGGAAGACATCTTGATTAAACCCATAGATAAATACACTATCAAATTCCAATCCTTTAGCGGTATGAACAGTCATTAAAGAAACATAATTACCTTCATTTATTTCATCTGTAGATGACTGTAACACGGCATTAGTTACAAAATCTTCAAAACTAGCATCCTTATTAGCGGTGAAGAATAAGCTTATAGTTCCCATCAATTCTTTGACGTTATCTACTCTATCATCTCCATCTTCTTCTTTTTTTAAGTAAGAATAATATCCGATTCTCTCTAAGAAAGCATTAATCAATTCTCGAAATTCACTGCTTTTATTCTTTTGTAATAGTTCCTTAGTTTTTTCGATTTCTTCTACCATCTTAGTTAAAGCATTAACTTTAGTGGTATTTAATTCTATTTTATCACTATTTTCTTTAATCAATAAGTATAAACTAACCCCATATTTATCTGCATTCTCTTTTAATTTATCTAAGCTTGTTGGCCCAATATTTCTTTTAGGAACATTAATAATTCTCTCCAAAGATTGATCGTCCAAAATATTAATAAAGATATTTAAATATGAAATGACATCTTTAATTTCACGTCTTTGATAGAATTTTAATCCTCCAAATAAACGATAAGGAATTCTTCTAAGAGCAAATTGACTTTCAATTTCACGGGTTAAATAGTTACTGCGATATAAAACGGCAAATGAGTTATATGTCGCTTTATGATTTTTAACCAATTCATCAATTGTACTTGCTACATATGAAGCTTCCTCACCAACTGTTCTCGCATTTATAAAAGTTATTTCCTGTCCATCTGGGTTAACCGCAAATAAATCTTTTTTTATTCGGTCTAAATTATTATCAATTAATCGATTCGCACAAGTTAAAATATTTTTACTTGAGCGATAATTATTATGCATAATAATAGTTTCAACATGTGCGCCTTTAAAAAAACTATTTATTTTATTTTCAAGATCTAACATGATTTTATTATTTGCACCACGCCAAGTATATATTGTTTGATCAGGATCACCTACGACATATAGATTCGTATCCTTATTCATCAATAGCGAAATCAAATAAAATTGTACATCATCGATATCTTGAAACTCATCGACCAAAATATGTTTATATTTTTTAGAAACATTCTCTTTAATACCATTTCTCGTATCTTCAAGAATCTCTATCGACTTTAAAAGTAAGTCGTCAAAATCTAACGAAGCCGTCTTTTTCAAAACAGCGGTATATTCCTTAAAATAGCCCAAGAATTCATTTATCAATGGATTAGGATAATGTGTGCCTTCTAAATCTTTAAATTGCAAGCCTTCATTCTTTTTACTTCCTATCCAAGATAGACATTCTTTTATCTGTGGATCATTTTTGGCCTTACCATGACCAACAAAAATATTTTTCATAATTTGACGTTGATCATCTTCATCAATAATTGTAAAATTTCTTGGATAATCTATAACTTCTGCATATTTTCTCAAAAATTTTGCGCACCAAGAATGGATAGTACTTAAGTCCATGTATTCACTACCTGGAATTAATTTATTCACTCGATCTTTAATTTCTTTTGCTGCCTTATTGGTAAAAGTGATACCTAATATTTGATATGGCATAATACTCTTTTGAGAAATAAGATACGCTATACGATAAGTAAGTACCCTAGTTTTACCAGATCCTGCTCCAGCAATTACCTTGATATATTGTTTATCACAAGTCACTCCTTGTAATTGTTCCTCATTTAAATCTTCTTTAAAATTCATAATATTTCTTTCAACATTATGATTATATCATAATCACTCATTATTAAATATAAAATAAGAATCAAAAATAATTTTGATAATGAGTAATTTCTTTTTGACCAATTATTTCTTCTTTAACCATTTTATTTTCAATTATAAATAAAGTAGGTACAAAATGAATTTTAATATCTAGATAATTCTTTAATTCCACATTACTTTTATCAAAATCAACCATAAAATCAGCATTTTTTACATCAATATAATATAAATTGTGATTTAAAGAGGGCTTTTTTTTAATAAAAAAGACTTTTACATTGCGACATGATAAACATGAATCTAAATAAAAAAGGACATAATATCTTTCTTCTTTTTGCAAAAAAATATTTTCAATATCAATTATATTTTCATCATGTACAACCGCCTCATTATTTTTAAGATTACATCCAAACATAAGCAAAACTATTATTCCTAAAAGCAATATCTTCATTATTCTTCTCTCCATTTAATAAATATTGACTTTTTAAGTAAATTAAAATCAAATGTGATAAAATAATTATATGAAAAGACATTTTGATATTAAGAACTTATGTTTAATTTCTATAATGACATCCATAAACATAATTTTTGTCATCTTAAATTTATTTTTTTCATTATTTTCGTTAATAATTTTAATTGGCATTCCTTTAGGTGCAACCATTATAAAACTTAAAGTTAGCACTAAATATCAATTAATCTATTTATTATCTTCAATTTTAATATGCAGTTTAATCGATTTTCAAATTTCTCTATTTTATATTATTCCTGGACTTATAACTGGGTTTATCTTTGGATTACTAGTAAATAAAAAAGTGCATGGATTTTTAATAATTATCATCACCTCACTTTTTAACATTATTCTTCAATGGTTATCATTCTATATAATTAAATATTTATTTAATGCCGATATGATATCCTTCTTTGCCAATTTATTCGGTGTATCGTTATCTAGATTTAAAGATATTTATCTTGTATTTTTATTTTTAATAAGTTTGATTCAAATGCTTTTTTCTTATTTTGTAATTGAAGAAGAAATAAAAAAATTTAATTATAGTATCGATGAAAATTATTCAATATTCTATATAATTTTTTCAATGGGATTATTCTTTTCACTTTTAGGGATTATCGTTCTTATTAATAAATCTATCGGTTATTTATTTTCTTCGCTAGGAATGTTATTTAATGGTTATCTGCTATTATATTTATTTAAATATCGTTGTAAATTAATTAATTATTCAATTATTGCTACTTATGTTTTAACTTTTTTCATCAGTCTATCCATTTTCAATAAAATAAATGATATTAGTTTATTATTTACATTTTTTTCTCTTACATCTTCTTTAAATGGTGTTATATTTATAATATACGTAACTATAATAAGAAAAGAAAAAATTACTTCTTTACTATTTAATAAAATAGATAAAAAGAGATAATACTAACTTAGGAGCCTTATGATTAAATTATTTAACCTTTTCAAATATGGATTTATCACTATCTTTACATCTCCCCTATGGATATTATTTTTTATCTATAGCATTTTAAAATGCTTAGTATTATTTATTTATAATTTATTTAAAAATATTATTTTATTTTTCTGTGGTAAAGAGATATTTTTCACTAAAGAAGATAAAGCAATTGAAATTTTAAAAGTCAAAGAATCAGAAGATTTAGAAAAGAAAAAACTGGAGGCATTAAATGATGCTGAACAACTCACTAATTAAGATAGTTCTTTCCGAACGCGATAAAAAAATTCTTGTAATCATCTTTTTGGTTTTTCTTTTGCTTGTTCTTCTTTTTGGTATTTTAAATCGCTTATTAAATTCATATATGAAAAAAGAAGGAAAAAAAATCGATCAATATCTTGCTGGATATGTTAAATATAAATTTGTTAATAACACTAAAGAATACTGCAAAATCGGTTTTCAAAAAAATCAACTTCTTTTGTTTAAACAGCTTCTTTTTCCAACGATTTTAGCAACCATAAGTTTAATTGCCTTTGCTATTTTTTGTTCAATTCGCGATTTAAAATGGGATTATATCGGTCAAGTTTATGCGGATATGTTTTTTAAATTAAGCGCTCCAACAACTAAAATATTTGGTATAACTGTCTTCTCAAGTTGGCCTCATATCGTTCCTGGAAGTATTGTTTTTCATGGAGATTTAGATGGAATTGTCGCCTATATTTTTCTTATATGTCTAATCGTAAGTGCAATTACAATAATATTATCCACCATCAAATTTATCGCTCGTGAAAATAGAATAAAAAAGACAAGTAAAAAGATTTTTGAAACAAATCTTGACTTGCCTATTAACATTGATTAATTAAATTTATAAATTTCTATATATATTTTCTAACGTTTCATTAGGATTAATTATCAAAGATAATTTTCCTTTTTGATTTAAACTCAAATATGGTTTTACAACAAAGGTAGTATCATCACCATTTAAGCAACTCCCGCTACTAGTTAAATATCCACCCAATTCGCGAATATATTCATTTTTATCTTGTTTAGAAATTATAGAATCTCCACCATATAATTCACCATGTTGACCTTTAGATAGGTAATATGAAGATGTAATGCCCTCATTATTTTCATCTAAATATAAAAAGTAATTTGCACTTTGTAAAAAAGCATCTTGTAATGAAGTGGCTACATAATATGTTAATCCTTCTAATTTATTTTCAAATTTTTCTACTCCATTACCCATAATAACAAAATCATAGTATGTCTTCGGTAATATTGCATTATCGCTAACAGAAATAACTAAGCATGGAGATGAATCCTTACTCTTAATTTGTATCTTTTTTCTTTTACCAGCTTTATCTGGCAAAGAATAAATTGTCTCACTTATCCCTTCAGCGGAACGAATCTTTAAAGCTCGATGAGGATTATAAATATCTTCAATATTAATCAATTCTGAGAATAACAAATAATCACCTTTTTCTAAAGACGATAGTTTTATTCCCCCATCTAAATAGTTACCTTTTACTTCTTTAGTAATATCTAATCCGCTGATATATTTAGATGAGACATTAATTAATGATATTTGATTGTATGAAGAATATGATGCCACATCTATTCGTCGATTACTTAAATGTAAATAATCTCCATATATCCCATAATCATATACATCTTCAGTGAGATAATTATCATTTTCATCTTTTAAAACATATTTATTATAAAGTGTTAAACTATCTTTTCGCGAATTACCATTTAAAGAAATTATATCAGTATCTTCGACTTTCTTAGATACTCTATCAATAATTGTCGAAACTAATTCAAAGGCAAAAAAACCAATAAGAAGAACATCAATAGCTATTAATAGTCCTCTTATTCTTCTTTTTGATTTCACTTTCCTAATAAGATTTTCTTCTTGAGTTGAATTTTGAATTTCTTCCGCCATAAGACACCTAATAATCTAAAGATTTATATGTTCGAGGGAATGGTTCAACATCACGGATATTATTCATTCCTGATATATACATCAAAAATCTTTCAAAGCCTATACCAAATCCAGCGTGTTTACATCCACCATATTTTCTTAAATCAAGATACCATTGATAGTCATCCATATTTAATTTGCTTTTTTCCATCTTTTCTTTTAAAATATCGTAGTTTTCTTCTCTTTGTGAACCACCTACTAATTCACCAACACCAGGAACTAGTAAATCACAAGCAGCAACTGTCTTGCCATCTTTATTTCTCTTCATATAAAATGATTTTATCTCTTCAGGATAATTAATTAAAAATACTGGTCCTTTTACTACCACTTCTGTAATGTATCTTTCATGTTCAGATTCAAGATCCTTGCCCCAATAAATATTATCATCTTCAAATTTAACACCTTCGCTTTTAGCTTTAAGCAAAATATTAATTGCCTCAGTATATTCCATTTTAACAAAAGGTGATTTCAAAACATGATTTAATCGATCCATTAAGGTCTTATCAATCATTGTCGAAAAGAAATTCATTTCTTCAGGAGCGTTTTCTAGACAATATTGAATGCAATACTTAACGCAATCTTCAATTAAATCCATATCATCATCTAAATCAGCAAAAGCGATTTCTGGTTCAATCATCCAAAATTCAGAGGCATGAGTTCTTGTATTTGACTTTTCACTTCTAAATGTTGGCCCAAAAGTATATACATCTCTAAAGGCCATAGCAAAAGCTTCAACATGAATTTGTCCTGATCCAGATAATAAAGTCTTCTTATTAAAATATGAATCTGGATCTTTTTTACCATCACCAGTAATGACATGGAACATATCATCACCTTCACAAGATATTCCCGTTAATAATGGAGTGTGGACATAAACAAATCCCTGATCTTGGAAGAATTCATGAATAGCCATAGATAATACGCTTCTTAATCTAAATACCGCATTAAAGGTATTTGTACGTGGACGAAGATGTGCTATCTCACGAAGATATTCAAATGAATGTCTTTTTTTCTGTAAAGGATAAGAAGCATCACAATCACCAATAAGAACAAATTCTTGAAGTTGTATCTCAAAAGGTTGTTTTGCTTGAGGAGTTAAAACAAATTTTCCTTTGACTGAAATTGAACATCCGGTCAAATGTTTACTAATTTCCTCAAAATTAGAAACAATGTTTTTATCATATACTATTTGAGCATTTTTAAAGTATGTTCCATCATTTAATTCTATAAAGCCGATAGATCCATTATTTCGATTGGTTCTAATCCATCCTTCTAATCCAACAAAATCTAAAGAATCTCTTTGGATTTGGTCTCCATAATTACATGTCTCATAGAGTTCTCTAACAGTTTTAAATTCGTACATACAATTTTTTCTCCTATTTCTTAAATTATACTATATTTAATAAAAAATTAAATATAATCTCTATTTTACACCACAAAAATTTATTAAATTTATAAGTAATTCGATTATAACACCATATAAACAAAATAAAATATTTATTTAGTATTTTATCGTTTTTTCTCTATTAATATTTTAGAGGCTATAATTATGAAACCCATACTTTTTATTTGCGCTATAAGTATTAATCTTCTATCATCCTATAAAGATGTTACCCCACCATCGATTGATGGGCCCTATGGTTTATCTTATGCCTATTATCATGGAGTTAGTAAAGAAGATATAATTAAACAATTTATATTTGAAGACAATGTCGATGATGTAAAGAATCTAGAAATATATTTTTCTCATGAATTAATTTTAGATTCACCAAATCATAATTTTCAAACAATATATTGTAAAGATACTTCAGGCAATATCGCACATTTAACTTTTGACTTAGATATATATGACGATCTTCCACCTAAAATATATTGCCCTGATAATATTATTTTTAATCCATTATCATCGGTAGACTATCAGCAAATAGTCGATGAATGCTATGCAATCGATGATGGTGACGGAAGAACTAAAATTGAAGTTATAAATGAAAATTATTCATCGCATATTCATCAAAAAGGTACATATTTTATTTCTTTAAAAAGTAGTGATAATTCCAATAACACCGCTTATAAAACTATCAATATCACCATCAAAGATGATACCAATGATATTTATTTTATGAATGATATAACTATTAAAGTCTCTAGCTATAAATATGTTAATCCTTATGAAATGATCGATATTTTAAAAAATAATTATTTTTTAGAAAATATAAATTGTTTAAACGCAGATTATATTAATAGCAACTATCAAAACTTTTATCAAACAATAGGAACATATCCGACCACATTAAGATTAACCATTAACAATCAACGAATGACTATTTTAGAAATAAGAATCAATATTGTGGTCACTGAAGAAATAGAAATAATTAATAAAAAAAATGAAAGTATATCCTTAATAGAAATTTTACTTTCAATTTTAAATTATCTAAAAAAATTATTTCAAAATATATTTTAAATTTCTAGATCGCCTTTTTTTATCAATCCAATCTTTCTAAAAATAAAGTCGATAATAAAAACCATAATCGCTGGTATTATTATTTCAATTAGTAAGATACTTACCCATGTCAATGGAGTATTTCCCATTTCTGAAAAGGTTCCTAATTGACCCACTAAAGCACAAGTTCCCATACCTGCCCCTGTTGTGTTACATTTAACTTTAACTAAGCAAGTGGCAATTGGTCCCATAATAGCCGAGGTTATAATCGTTGGTAGCCAAATAACTGGCTTTTTCAAAATATTTTTAAATTGTAACATTGAAGTTCCGATTCCAACAGAAATAACTTTTCCAATATTATTATCATAGATTGATTGAATTGCAAAGCCAATCATGTTAACTGAACAACCGACAACCGCAGCACCAGCTGCAAGAGGAATATCTCCAAGAGAAATAGCAACAGCAATTGCAACCGAAGATATTGGAGCTGTTAAGGCCATGCCCATTATTACAGCTACAAGTATTCCCATTAAAAATGGCACTTGCTCAGTTGAAAATTTTAAGAAGTTTTGAATTCCAATCATCATATATTTTAATGGATAGTTTAATCCATAAGCCACTCCTAAACCTATAAGAACTGCTAATAATGGAATTATAATTATATCTACTGGAGTCTTTTTTCTTAAGATAAACATCCCTAATTTTGCCGTTATAACAGTACAAAAATATGGCATTAATGGATTTGTATTTAATGAATACCCAATCAATCCTGCGACTATTGCCGAAATTGTCCATAGAGGTGGTAATTGTAAGCATATAATACATCCAACAGCAATACCCACTCCTAAAAACGAAGAAATAGTCTGTCCTAAGTTAATGATAAACTCCACATTAATAATTGTTCCTAATGTTTTTATTATCGTCCCCACAATTAAAGTAGCAAATAATCCTAGAGCCATTCCGTTTGTTGTTTTCATCAAAAATTGAAGCAATGATTTACAAATATTCTTAAATTTTTCCATATAAAATATCTCCAATCGGAGATATTATTTTATATAGCAAGTAAAAATACAATATTTTTTCTTAATTATTTATCAGTTGATCCAAATCCGCCATCTCGTAAAGCGTTTGCTTCATCATCTTCACAAATACCAAATGGAAGGAAAATTCCTTGGACAACACCTTCTCCTTCTTTAATAGAAACTATCTTATTTTCATTTGAATCGTTTGTTATTTTAATATAAATATGACCTTCATTAGAAGATCCATAATAATCCGCATCAATAATACCAACTGTATTATTTAATTGTAAACGATACTTAAATCCTAGGCCAGAACGTGGAAATAATGCTAAAAACCAACCATCTTCAATTTTACATCTAATCCCAGTTGGTATTTTGGTTGTTTCTCCAGGTGCCAATTCTATGTCAAAAGGCGCAAAGAAATCATAACCCGCGGACTCTTTAGTGGCTCTTACTGGTTTTTTTATACGATTATACATGAGCTCTATATTTTTTATACTTAATTCTGGAAATGAATTTAAATAATCTTTGGTAAATTGTTCTAAACTTACTTTTTCAAAAACAGCTATTTTTTTCATAACTCTCCTTTATCCTTTTTAATATTTAAATTATAAACAAAAAAAAATACTATTTAAACATAACTTTATAAAATTCGTATTATTTTTATTATAGTATTTAAAAACGCCTATATTTAGGCGTGCTTTATTCAATGGTGGACGCTGCCAGGATCGAACTGACGACCTCTTCCGTGTGAAGGAAACGCTCTCCCGACTGAGCTAAGCGTCCATAAAATCTTTTTAAATAAAAATCGCTAATAAAAGCGAGTTTTTGAGATATATATTTAAAGAATAATTACTTATTCCCTTGTATGCAATGGT
Source organism: uncultured Bacillota bacterium (assembly GCA_902493275.1). Classification (GTDB taxonomy): domain Bacteria; phylum Bacillota_I; class Bacilli_A; order RFN20; family CAG-449; genus CAG-449. Next base: position 69,722 of record CABUOQ010000002.1, read on the forward strand.
GGGCCTGAAAAGACTTGAACTTACGACCTCGCCCTTATCAGGGGCGCGCTCTAACCAGCTGAGCTACAGGCCCGACGCTTAATCATAATACAATACCAATAATAAAAAATCAACTATTTATTTTATTTTTTTATTATTTTATTTTTGAAACTTAAACAAGTAAAAAAATCATATATTTACTTATTTAAATAATAGTGGTATACACCTTGATATATTCCTTGTGCTATGGATAATTGATAGTTTTCATCTAGTAACTTTACTCTTTCATCCTCATTTGAAATAAACCCACACTCAACTAAAATTCCAGGTATATCACAATTATTAAATATATAAAAATCATCATTATGCACTCTTTTATTTTGACCAGTTAAATTATTTAATTCACTTTGAACATATTTAGCCAATAAATAAGATTGCTCATCATTTTTTTCATAATAAACCATCGGTCCATGAACACTTTCTGACAAATATTTATTAACATGTATCGATACAAACGCATCACTGCCAGAATGATTTATATTCTCTGTTCGGCGCTTTAGGTCTTCTCTTTTACGATTAGACGCATATTGTGATGCTAGATCATAATCATCGCTACGAGAAATATATGATAACAAATTTTTTTTCAAACATATCTCGTACAATTTACCGCTTATAGCTAAATTTATTTCATCTTCATAAACATCATTATAATCTGCTCCATTATCGTTTCCACCATGACCAGGATCAATAAATAATACAAAATCGATAAATGCTGATACTTTAATATATCCTTGAAGATTTAAAGGAAAAATAATTAAGGCTATTAAAATTAAAAGTAAATTAATTAAGTTATTTATTTTTTTCTTCATCACAATAATTTATTTATTTTATTAAACAAATAGAACTTACTTTATTCACAAAAAAAGAAGTGCTTTTAAACACTTCTTTAAAGTTCTCATAATGATTATTAATACTAACGTTTTGAGAATTGTGGAGCACGTCTTGCTTTTTTCAAGCCATAGTGCTTTCTTTCTTTTGCTCTTGCATCACGTGTGAGCATTCCTGCAGCTTTTAATGGAGCACGGAAATCGCTACTAGCTTCGAGTAAAGCTCTTGCAATACCTAATCTAACAGCACCTGTTTGTCCATTGAAACCACCACCATATACAATAGCGGTAATATCGAATCTCTCTTCTGTACCTGTAATTTGTAAAGGTTGTTTTAAATCCATAACGTTTGTAGCGTGTGGGAAATATTTTGAAACATCTTCACCATTAACAACGATTGATCCTTTTCCAGGGACTAAATAAACTCTAGCGATTGATGATTTTCTACGACCTGTGCCATAGTATCTTACTTCTTTTTTCTTTGCCATAGTCTTTCCTCCTAGAACTTCAATGTAAGCACTTCAGGATTTTGTGCTTCATGATTGTGAACTTCTCCAGCATAAACTTTGAGTTTTTTTTCGATTTGTCTTCCTAAGCGTCCTTTAGGTAACATACCATGAACCGCTCTTTCGACCATTTCTACTGGGTACTCTCTTAGCATAACACCTGATGTTCTAGATCTAATTCCTCTAGCCCATCCAGAAGCATTATAGTAAGTCTTCTTGTATTCAGCATCACCAGATAATGAAACTTTGTCAGCATTGATGATGATGATATAGTCGCCACAATCAACATTTGGTGTGTAAATAGCTTTAGTTTTACCTGTCAAATATTTTGCAGCAACAGATGCTAAACGTCCTAAAGGAAGATTTGTAGCATCGATAACATACCACTTACGTGATACAGTTTTAGCATTAGCAATAGTTGTTTGTCTTTGCATAATTTTTTCTCCTTGCAATTGTCTGTCTACCGGGACTACAATTGGCAATTAGTGCCAATAATTATATTAATAGAATCGCAACAATAATTCAACATAAATATTAAAGATTTTAGCAATTTTTCTTTTATTTCTAGGCAATTATTTTTTTATATTAACCAATATTATCCGCAAATAAAAAATTGACAATTATCATGCATTATAACAATAATCTCGCATTGATGATTATGATTGTAAAACACAAGTTTTGTCAATTTTAATTATTATCAATTATTCCTCAATAATCCCATTATGATAGACGTTTTGAACATCTTCATTATCATCAAGTAAATCCAATAAATCATTGAATTTTCTTGCATCTTCACCACTTAATGTAACTGTGTCATTTGGAAGCATAGTGACTTCACATTCTTCAAAATCATTGATTCCTAATTCATTTAAGCATGCTTTAGCTTTCATTAAATCTGATTTTTCAACTTTTACAATTATTAAATCATCATCTTTTGAAACATCATCAACATTTACATCCGCCATAATTAATGCATCGGTGATATCATCAACGTTATCACCTACAAAGCTTATTAATCCAGTTTCTGTAAAGTTAAATGATACTGATCCTGGTGTTCCTAAATGACCGCCTTTTTTGGTGAAACACATTCTCACGGAATCATACGCTCTTCTAACATTATCAGTTAATGTATCAACAATTAATGATGTTCCGCCTGGGCCAAAGCCTTCATATCTACCAGCTTCATAAGCTGTAGTTTCTCCACCTTTAGCTTTTTGAATAGCTCTTTCAATGACATCCTTTGTGACACCTTGTCCTTTATATTTCTCTAAGACTGATCTTAAAGCCAAATTAGAATTTGGATCAGGTTCACCTGATTTGGCCGCCATATAAATTTCTTTTGATGCTCTCATATATAAAGCTGATTTTGCCGCACTTGTGGCAGCCATTTTTTTTGCTCTAACTTCATGTGCTCTTCCCATAATTTACACTCCTTATTATTAACCTTTAATATTTTATCACTATATGCTCTTATTTACTATATTTTTATTTCATCAACTAAATTTAAACGCATTGATAATGCCATTTTATATCCATCATCATTTAAATATGTCGTAATATCATTAGGCGAATGGGCATCGATGCCAATAATTACTTTGGCCTTCATTTTTTCTACCATTTTCCAAAAAGGCAAATATGGGTATCCATATCTAAACTCTTTACCTTTATTTTGTTTTCCACGTCGAAAACAAGCTAAATTAAATTCTAATGGAATATCATATTCAATTGAAGCATGTATTATCTCTTTAGCTACTTTTTTAGCTGTTGCATCCCATTTATAATATGAATCCATATAATAATCTGGATGCGCAATATAAGAAAATAGTCCCGTTTTCATTCCTTCTATTAAAGTATCTTTATACTCTAAAAGGTTTTTCTTCTCAGTGCATTTAGAAAAGAAAAACCTGATAATTCCATTTTCCAAAGTGCAGTGATTTCCCATAATTAAATAATCTACTTTACCTGATTCTTTTAAATCGCGATAATAAGAAAAGTACTCTTTTATCGGTTCCGCTTCAAATCCAAGTAGAATATTTATTCGATCTTTGTATTTATCTTTTAATGAACGTATTGAGGAAAAATATCCTTCTTTAGCGTCAAATTCTCCTCGCATATTAGGTTGATGAATATGCTCAAGCATAACATGATCAGAAAAACCAATCGTATTTAAGCCTAGAGCAATTGCCTCTAAGACATATTCTTCATCATTACCGATTGCATGACCACATCTAAAAGTATGTGTGTGATAATTATTTCTAATCATAAAATACCTCCATTAAATATAAACCTTGAGGATCAACTTTATATGGGACAGAATCAATATAACCTTCCTTTAAGTGATCAATAATATAATCCAAGTTTATTTTTTCTCTTCCTAGCATCAATATAGTAGCGATGATTTGTCTAACCATATATCGTTTAAACCCTGAGCCAACTATATCAAATATCAACATATCATTTTCTTGTTTTAAATGAAAAGAATAAATAGTTTCCTCAAAATTAGTATCAAATTCACGAATAGAGCAAAAATTAATAAAATTATGTTTTCCTAAAAATATATTCAGTCCTTTTTCCATCAAGTCTAAATTTAACTTGTAATGATATATCAAAGCATATCTTATAAAAAAGGGATTGTCCTTCAAGCTAACACGATATTGATACCATTTTTTTCTTGCACTATAACGAGCATGAAAGTCTTCATTAACCTTTTCTAATGAAATAATGTTGATATCTTTAGGTAACATCATATTCATCGAATAGCGCAACTTATCTAAATCATAATTATCAAAACTAATATCAAAATGAAAGACCTGACCCAAAGCATGCACTCCTTTATCTGTCCTTCCAGCGCCATAAATTTTAATTGAATTATTAAAAATTCGATTTAGGACTTTATTAAGTTCCCCTTGAATAGATATTTCTTTTTCTTTTTTTTGGATTTGGAAACCATAGTATCGGCTTCCATCATAGCTTAAAGTGGCTTTTATTCTCATAATTAAAACGGCAATATAATTATATTTTGATTACATAAAACAGATAAAGTTATTAATCCACTTAATAACAATAATGAAAATACAAATGAAAAACTATCGCGCATATGCCATTTAAGCAATCGATACCTCGTTCTTTTTTGACTAGGATCATATCCTCGAGCTTCCATCGCATTTGCTAATTCATCACTTCTTTGGAAAGATGAAATAAAAAGTGGAATGATTAAAGATACGATTGCTCGAACTTTTTCTTTTAGCTTTCCATCTTGAAAATCCACTCCTCGAGAGGATTGTGCTTTCATAATTCTATCAGTTTCATCTAATAATGTTGGAATAAAACGTAGCGCTAAAGAGATAGTCATAGCTATCTCATGAACTGGAAGATGAACTACTTTAAACGGTGTTAAAAACCATTCTAAAGCATAAGTTAAATCCATTGGTTTAGTCGTTGACGTCAATATTAAAGTCAATGATATCATTAACGCTAGACGAATAAAAATATAAAATGTATTAATAAAAGCTGAAAAATAAATTGTCCAATTAATTCCTGGAATTGTGAAATGGTCAATACTTTCATTCAACCAAGGAATATAAATCATTATTGATTCTTTAATTGTAAATAAATTAATAATGAATAAAAACAACATCATGAACCACATCATCTTAAGTTGTTTAAACAACTGTTTTAAAGTAATATGAGCAATGCGCATTAATATATATATAAATACAATTAATCCACCATATATTGCGAAATTAAACCATGTTGAATTATATCCTAGAAATATAATTACCATTAGGCAAATCATCGAAATAATTTTTGTTCTAGGATCTAACCGATGTAAAAATGTATTATATGGCGCATATCTTCCTAATGAAATATTAGCCATTTTTAGCCTCCTTTATTTGAGATACTAAAGTTTCAATATTTTTAACTTTAGTTAAATCAATATTTAAACCATTTTGCTTTAATTCTTTCGCATATGACAAAACACGTGGCTCATGAATATTATACTTTTCATTAAGATTATCTTGAGAAAATAAATCCAAAGGCTTACCATCAAAAATTATTTTTCCCTTAGACATAACTATTGCTCTAGTAGAATATTCTAAAACGTTCTCCATATTATGACTAATCATGATAATGGTCTTACCTTTTTCATGTATTTTCTTAAATAAATCCATCATCTCTTTTTCACCACGTGGATCAAGCCCAGCAGTAGGCTCATCCAAAATCAATATTTGAGGATCTAAAGCAATAATACCCGCAATTGCAACACGACGTTTTTGTCCACCAGAAAGTTCAAATGGTGAGCGATTAAATAAACTGTCATCAATACCAACTAAATTCAACGCTTCTTTTGCAACTTTCATTGCCTCTTCTTCTTTTATTCCAAAATTTTTAGGACCAAACATCACATCTTTAATCACTGTGTCCTCAAAAAGTTGATATTCCGGAAATTGAAATACTAATCCCGCATATTTTTTTAATTTTTTTAATTCTTTTGTTTTCTTTTCTTTGTAATCAATGACAAAATTACCGACATAAATAGTTCCCTTACTTGGTCGTAATAAAGAATTAATCAATTGTCCCAATGTAGATTTACCTGATCCAGTATGTCCAATTAAAGAAACAAATTCATGGTCTTCAATAATAAGATTAATATCCTCTAACGCTCTTGACGCAAAAGGAGATCCTTCTTGATATGTATAACTAACATTATCTAATTTGATTGACATAAAATATCCTTTACCTCTTTTAAATTTTTTGCGTCTTTAATATCTACATTCGCTTCATGAAGCATTTTTATAACTTTGGATTCAAATGGAAGACTCAATCCTATACTTAATAATTGTTCTTCATTTATAAAAACATTACTTGGTATATCATTAAACATTACTTTACCTTTATTTAATACAATGCAACGATTGGAAAGAAAAGCTTCATCAATATCATGAGTAATCGACACAATAGTTAATTCTTGATTTTCTTTTTTTAATTTATGAATCAAAGAAACTATTTCTTCTTTTCCACGTGGATCAAGCATCGCTGTAGCTTCATCAAAAATTAAAATTTTAGGATTCATCGCTAAAACTCCCGCAATTGCAACACGTTGTTTTTGACCACCACTTAATGAAGAAGGCTCTTTATCTAAAAATTCTTTCATATTGACTTTAGCGGAAAATTTATCAATTATTTCATCCATATCCTCATGCTTAACACAACGATTTTCAAGGCCAAAAGCAATATCATCACGAACAGTAGCACCGATAAACTGATTATCTGGATTTTGAAAAACAATTCCAATATTTTTTCTTATTTGACGAATTATATCCTCGTTATCTTGATTATATGTCTTATCGAAAATGGTAATTTGTCCTTCATCTGGTGCTAGTAAGCCAGCAATGAGCTTAGCTAAAGTCGATTTTCCTGAACCATTGTGTCCAATAATAGTGACATATTCTCCTTGACTAATATTCAAAGAAATATTATCTAAAGTTAACTCTTTAGAGGAATTTTCATCTTTATTTTTGTTATATGAAAAAGTTAAATTTTTAATTTCTATCGCATTCATAAATTTTTATTTCTTTTCTTTATTATTTAATTTTCTATGTCCAATAATCATGAAAATCGTCATGATTATAAAAAACACGCAAACAACTGCTACACTTATAATCCAAAAAATTATTCTCTGCTCATCAGTTTTAATAATATCATATTCGTTTAAAATAGTTAGAATAGGTAAAAATCCAAGCAATAAACAAATAAATAAAATAAAATATCGCTTAATCCAAATTTTCATGCTTAGTTTCTACCTCAATTGATAATTTACGTCCTTCATATTTTCTGAAAGGAATTCCCGCCATCAACAATAAACTCTTTGATGCCCGAACAGAAACAGAATCAAGATCTTTTTCATCCAAATAAATGACTTCCTTAATTCCAGATTGAATGATTGCCTTAGCACACTCATTGCATGGAAAAAGAGTAACATATAATCTAGATCCTTTAAGCGAACTATTCGAATTCAAAATTGCATTTAATTCAGCGTGACATACATATAGATATTTGCTATCTAAATCATCTTTACCTTGCCTATTCCAGGGCATCGCATCATCGCTTAAACCAGTAGGCATACCATTATAACCCATTGTGATAACTTTATTTTCATTTGAAGCAACACATGCTCCTACTTGAGTATTAGGGTCTTTACTTCTTTTTGAAGATAGTAAAGCTACACCCATAAAATATTCATCCCATGAAATGTAATCTTGTCTTTTGTTTGCCATAATAATATCCTTCTTATGATATTTTAACAAATTAGTTAATAAAAATATATAATTATAATTCTTAATATTATTTTATAACGATAATATAAAAGGATTCCTCAAAAAGGAATCCTTATTTTTTACTTTTTAACTAATTACTTAACCCAAGTAACTAGAGCAACGACTGAATTATCTCCTTTACGGACTCCAGTTTTTAATACTGAAGTGTATCCGCCATTACGATCTTTATATGAAGGAGCAATCTCATCAAATAATTTTTGAAGAGCAGTTTTTCCTTCTTTTGCATCGACATGACGAACAATAGCAGCAGCTAAACGACGTGAATTTAAATCGCCTTTTTTACCATATGTTACCAAGCGATCTGCTAATGCAGAAAGATCTTTAGCAACTGATAAAGTAACCTCTACTTTGCCGTATACAATTAAATCAGTGACATTGTTTCTTAACATTTGATTGTACTTTTTTGATGTAAATCCGGTTTTGAAGCGGACACCACCTTTACCATGTACATTCTTACGTCCGATTGTACCCATGTTGGCCTCCTATTATTCGTATTCTCTAAAGCCAAGTCCAATCGCAGCAAGCTTTTCCTTGACTTCTTTAAGTGATTTTTTACCAAGATTTTTGACCTTCATCATATCTTCTTCTGTCTTTTGAGTTAATTCCATTACTGTTGCAATAGAAGCTCTCTTTAAGCAGTTATATGAACGAACTGATAAATCAAGTTCATCGATAGTCATATCTTGATATTTATTTTTAGGTTCATCTATTTTTTCTGCTAATACATCAGTAGATTGTGCAATTTCTGTCAATCCGACAAATAAATCAAAGTGAGCAACTAATATTTTAGCCGCTAGGGAAATTGCCTCTTGAGGTAGCATAGAACCATTGGTTGTTATTTCCATATCTAAGCGATCATATGAAGTTTTTTGACCAACTCTTGAAGGTTGAACATCATATTGAACTTTAGTAATTGGTGAGTAGTTAGAATCAGTTGGAATCATTCCAATAGGGAAATTTTTTGCTTTATTTCCCTCTGATGTAACATAACCTCTGCCATTTCTTGCATAGATGGTCATAACAAGGTGTCCCTCCTCATTGCAATGAGCAAGAACTAAATCTTTATTTACAATGGAAACACCTGCTGAACATTGTATATCACCTGCGGTGACAATTGCAGGTCCTTTAACATCAATAAATAATTTTTGTGTTGCTTCTGAATCTTCATCAATTTTTAATACTAAATCTTTTAAATTTAGTATAATCTCAGTGACGTCTTCTTTAACTCCATCTAATGAAGAGAATTCATGACGTGCACCCTCAACTTCAATTGCAAAGACACTAGCACCTGGAAGAGAAGATAATAATACTCTTCTTAAAGCATTACCAAGAGTTGTACCAAATCCGCGCTCGAGTGGTTCGATTGAGAATTTACCAACATTAGTTGCTACATCATATGTAGCGATGTTAAATTCTGGTTTTTCAAATTTTTTCATTGATTTTCCTCCCTGGTTAATTTGAAAGTTTGATTTGTAATTGTAATTTCAAATTCGCCATACTAGCCTCTAGGGCGTTTTGGTGGACGACATCCATTATGTGGAATAGGTGTCGTATCGGTAATAGTTTGAATTTGTAAACCTGCTGCTTGTAAACTTCTCAAAGCTGATTCACGTCCTGGACCAGGACCTTTAACATCAACATCAACAGTTGTTAAGCCTTGATCAACTGCGACTTTAGCACACGCTTCCGCTGCTTGTTGAGCAGCAAAAGGTGTTGATTTCTTTGCACCTTTGTAACCCATTGCTCCAGCTGAAGACCATGCGATTACATTACCTGCTTCATCAGAAATGGTAACGATTGTATTGTTGAAAGTTGAGTGAATGTGGGCGATACCTTTAGTAAAAGCTCTTTTGATTTTCTTTTTACGTGGTGCGACTTTTGAATTTCCTGCCATAAATCAATTCTCCTTTCTAACCTCTTGTTGCTTCTTTCTTATTAGCAATAGTTTTTCTAGGTCCTTTTCTTGTACGAGCATTAGTTTTTGTCTTTTGTCCACGTACTGGAAGACCCTTTCTATGTCTAATTCCACGATAGCAACCGATTTCTTGAAGACGCTTAATGTTCATTGAAACTTCTCTTCTGAGATCGCCTTCAACTCTATATTTGCTAATTTCATTTCTTATTGCTGTTAATTGTTCTTCACTTAAATTCTTAACTCTGATATCCTCTGAAACACCAACTGCTGCTAAGACTTTTTTAGCAATAGTAGGTCCAATACCATAAATGTAAGTCAAAGAGACAACTACACGCTTATCATTTGGTATATCTACACCGACGATACGTGCCATTTTTCATTTCCTCCTAAAATTAACCTTGTCTTTGTTTGTGCTTTGGATTAACGCAAATAACCATAACTTTGCCATTTCTCTTAATCACTTTGCACTTATCACAAATTGGTTTTACTGAAGGTCTTACTTTCATAATAATTTCCTCCTAAGTGATACTATTTGTATCTAAATGTTATTCTGCCATGTGTTAAATCATATGGCGATATTGCTACCGTAACTCTATCACCTGGTAAAATGCGAATGTAATTCATGCGGATTTTACCAGAAACATTGGCGAGAATCACGACACCGTTTTCTAATCTAACCTTAAACATCGTATTAGGTAAGGTTTCAACGACTACCGCCTCTACTTCAATGACGTCTTCTTTAGCCATTAACTAAATTTCTCCTTTAATTAAAGTTTTGTGAGGATTTCATAACCCTCTTTAGTAACTACGATTGTATTTTCATGATGAGAAGCAAGCTTACCATCACAAGTTTTACTAGTCCAACCATCGCTAAGAGTATAGCACTCTTTTCTTCCTTGAAGGACCATTGGTTCAATCGCTAGAGTCATACCCGCCTTCAATACAGGACCATGACCCATTTCACCAAAATTTGGAATTGCAGGATCTTCATGCATTTCCTTTCCGATTCCATGTCCGGTGAATTCTCTGACTAGAGAATAACCATTTTCCTCAGCGTGCTTTTGAATTGCTGCTGAAATATCAGATAAGTGAACTCCTTCTTTCACTAAAGCCAACCCTTTTTCAAGACACTCTTCTGTGACTCTAACTAAACGATCAGCTTCTGGGGATACTTTACCGACTCTAAATGTTCGGCATGCATCGCCATTGTATCCTTGATATTTGACCACTACATCGCATGAGATGATATCACCCTCTTTTAGTCTTTGATTAGATGGTATACCATGCACGATAACATCATTAACTGATGTACATATCGCGCCTGGAAAACCATAATAACCTTTTGAAGAAGGGATTCCTCCATTATGAGTAATTACTTGCTCAGCCTTATCAGCAACTTGCTTTGTAGTTACTCCTGGAACGATAAAGCGTTCTAATTCATCAAATACTTTTGCAACTATCTTGCCAGCTTCACGCATTAATGCGATTTCTCTTTCCGATTTGATGATGATCATTTATCTACCTTCAAGAATACGTTTGATATCTTCAAAGACATCATCGATACTTTGTAAACCATTAACCTCTTTTAAAAGATTTTCTTTTTGATAGAACTCTATCAAAGGTTTTGTTTGATTTTCATAAGCATCTAATCTCACTTTTAAAGCTTCAACAGTATCGTCTTTTCTTTGAATCAACTCTCCGCCACAACTATCGCAAATTCCATCTATCGATGGTTTTTTTGTTTCAACATGATATGAATTACCACATTTGCTACAAACGCGACGTCCAGAAATTCTCTTGGTAAGAATTGAATAATCACAAGCGATATTGATAACGATGTTAACTTCACGCGAGATTTCTTTTGTCAAAGCTTTGAGAGCTTCCGCTTGTTTTAAAGTACGTGGGAAGCCATCAAGCAAATAACCATTTTTACAATCTGGACACGAAAGTCTTTCCTTCACTAATCCGATTGTTACTTCGTCAGGAACAAGTGCTCCTGCTTGTATATAAGATTCTGCAAGCTTACCGAGCTCAGTTTTATTGGCGATTGCTTCTCTAAACATATCACCAGTAGAAATATGAGGAACATTTAAATACTTGAGAATTTTTTCTGATTGAGTTCCTTTTCCTGCTCCAGGAGGACCCATAATTATCATATTATGCATAAATCAACCTCCTAGATAACATTAGCATGTTCGTTAGAAGCGAGCAAGCCATTAATTTGACCCATAGTTTCAAGAGCGACACCGACGACAATAATCATACCAGTTCCGCCTAAGGCCAATGATTGAGGAACAACATTGCATAGAGTCAACACAACTGGCAAAGCAGCAATAAGAGTTAATGCTGTAGCACCGATGAAGGTAACTCTATTTAATACTTTTTTAATATAGCGTTGCGTATCATTTCCTGGTCTAATTCCTGGAATATATGATCCGCTCTTTTGGAAATCATCTGCTAAACGCTCTGGATTAATAGTTAAATTAGAATAGAAGAATGAGAATGCAAAGGTGAGAATAATATATATTATTAATCCCCAAGGCATATACCAAACTTCATCATTAAACCAAGGCATTTCTACTAACGCTGAGTTAGTAAAGATTTTCAAAATATTGTCCATAGTCTCGGTTGTTGATGAAACAACGAAACTAACAATTACCGCTGGAGCCATCATTAATGATGATGCGAATATAACCGGAATAACACCAGCACTATTAATTTTAATAGGTAAGAATGAAGTATTATTTACTTTTGCATTTAACGCTCCACCTTTATTTGAGTGTTGTACAGGAATTTTTCTTATAGACTTTTCGATAAAAGCAACAAACAAGATTATGACTAAGTATGCTAATATATAAATTAATACTTTTATAGCACCTTGGATAATTCTTGCTTCATCACCAGTAGGAATTTCTTGTCCAAAGAAATAACTTAATGCGCTATATATTTGATTTGGTAAAGAAGCGATAATACCAACGAAAATAATCATTGATACACCATTACCGATACCCTTTGATGTAATCTGATCTGCCATCCACATTACTAACATAGAACCAGCGATTAAATAAATAATCAATTGAGTATATCCCCAGAAACTCGAATCATGCAAGGTGATATAATCTGAATTTTGCATTGTCACGATAATACCATATGCTTGAACTGCTCCGAGAACAAGGGTTAAATAACGTGTAGCCATTTCGATTTTCTTACGCCCTGATTGACCTTGTTTTGAAAGTTCAGTCAATGCTGGCAAAACATCCATCGATAATAACTGAATAATAATTGATGATGTAATATAAGGAGAAACTCCTAAAGCGAACAATGAAAAGTTTTGTAACGCTCCACCACCCATAAGATTCATTAAGGCGAGAACATTTGTTGTGTCCATAGCGGTACTATCAATAGTAACACCAGGCACAGAAATGGACGCACCAATTCTGAAAATCAACACAATACCAAGGGTAAAGAGAATTCGATCTCTAATATCCTTGTTTTTAAAGATGGCTACGAGTTTCTTCATCTTACAAAACCTCTATAGAACCACCAGCAGTAGTAATTGCTTGTTCTGCAGTTTTTGAGAATTTATGTGCAGAAACATCGAGTTTACGCTCTAATTTTCCGTTACCAAGAATTTTAACTCTTCCGCCAAAATTTTTGTTAATTAAGCGTTTTTCAACTAATAAAGTTGGAGTAACTTTAGTTCCATCTTCAAAAACGTTTAAATCACCAACATTAACAGTAGCGAATTCAACTGTAGTATAGTTGTGGAACCCTCTCTTTGGTAATCTTCTATAGATTGGGTTTTGTCCACCTTCAAAACCAAGACGTGGAGATCCACCGCTTCTAGACTTTTGTCCCTTTACACCAGATCCACCATTTTTTCCTTTTCCAGAACCAATACCACGGCAAATTACTTTACCATGTGGACGTGAGCCAGGAGTATAACTTAATTCGTTTAATTTCATATCCGCAACCTCCTATTTACGAAGTGCTTCAACTTGAGAAGCTGTTTTCATTGAACATAAACCGCTAACAGTTGCTCTAATACAATTGATTGGAGTTCTTGAACCATAAACTTTTGAGTAAATATTTTTGATTCCTGCTAATTCCAATACTGCACGAACAGGACCACCAGCAATAATACCAGTACCTTCTGCAGCAGGTTTTAAATAAACTTTTGATGCGCCATAGCTTGCCATAACATCATGAGTAACAGTTGCACCCTTTGCAATAGCAACATGGAACATATTATTCTTCGCAGCAGCTAATGCTTTCTTTATTGCCTCTGGTACTTCACCAGCTTTTCCAGTTCCAAAACCGAAATTGCCTTTTCCATCACCAATGACCATTAAAACTGCAAAACGCATGTGACGTCCACCCTTAACAGTTTTTGAAACTCTATTAATTGAGACGACTCTTTCTTCATATATTTTTTCTTCACGTCTAGGACCATTTTTATTGAATTTACGTGGACCTTTTCCGTTGAATTTACGATTTCTAGGAGCTCTATTATTTTGTTCAGGAGCTTTTGCTGCATCTTTTTCTACAACTGGTGCAACTACTTTTTCTTCTTCTGCCATTTTTCAATCCTCCTAGAATTTTAAGCCTGCAGCTCTTGCTGCATCAGCTAAAGCCTCAATACGTCCATGATATACATATCCAGAACGATCAAAGACAATTTTAGTAATACCTGCAGCTAATGCTGCTTTTGCGATTGCATCTCCAACAGCTTTTGCAGCTTCGATATTACCACCATTAGTTAATTTTAATTGAACTGATGATGCGGATGCAATAGTTTTGCCCTCGATATCATTAATTAATTGGGCATGAATGTGTTTATTTGAACGAAATACGCTCAAACGTGGGCAATCAGCAGTGCCAGAGATCTTTGCTCTTACACGAGCATGACGTCTTACACGACTTACATTTTTAGATTCCTTATTTATCATAATTCATATTCTCCTTATTTGAGCTACTTACTATTTCTTACCAGCACGTTTTCCTTCTTTACGGAGGATAACTTCATTTTCGTACTTGATACCTTTACCTAAGTATGGTTCTGGTTCACGAACAGCTCTGATTTCAGCAGCCATTTGACCAACTTTTTGTTTATCAGCACCTAATACTTCAATACCTTGAGTCTTATTGTTTCCATTAGAAACATCAAATAATTTATATGAAATTCCTTCTGGTGCAGCAACTAAGACTTCATGTGAATAACCCATATTTAACACTAAGGTTGTTCCTCTTAAAGCAGCACGATAACCGATACCATTAATTAATAATTTCTTTGAAAATCCTTCTTCAACACCTTTTACCATGTTAGCAAGAACAGCTCTTGTAGTACCGTGTTGTGCTTTCATTTCTCTAGAATCATTTGGTCTTGTAACTTTAACTTCTTGACCTTCTTGAGTAATTTTGATTTGATCATTGAATGTATGAACTAATGTTCCCTTTGGTCCAGTAACTGTGACTTTTGAACCTTCAATTTTTAAAGTAACATTACTTGGGAGTTGAATAACTTTTTTTCCGATACGTGACATAGTTTATTCCTCCTTAATTACCATATATAAGCGATAACTTCGCCACCGATATTAGCTTTACGTGCATTCTTATCAGTCATCATACCTTGTGAAGTTGAGATGATAGCAATACCTAATCCATTTAATACCTTAGGTAATTTTTCTGCGCTAGCGTGAACGCGAAGTCCTGGTTTTGAAATTTTCTTTAAGCCAGAAATGGCTCTTTCACCAGTTTCACTATATTTTAATGTAATAGTTAATGTTTTCTTAACATCACCATCAACTGCGAAATCGACGATGAATCCTTCTTCTTTTAAAATCTCAGCAATGTGAACTTTTACACTTGAAGAAGGCATTGTAACTGCTGGAGCTTTATTAGCATTAGCATTACGGATTCTTGTGAGCATATCTGCAATTGGATCTGTCATTGACATAATATTCTTTTCCTCCTTCTACTACCAAGATGATTTTTTCATTCCTGGAATATCGCCTTTATAAGCTAATTCTCTTAAGCAAATACGGCATACTCCAAATTTTGAAATAACTGAGTGAGGACGACCACAACGAGAACATCTTGAATATTCTCTTACTTTAAATTTTTGTGGGCGAGCGCAACGAACTTTAATACTTTTCTTTGCCATAATTCATCCTCCTACTTTGCGAAAGGCATACCGATTAATTCAAGAAGTGTATATGCTTCTTTATCGGTTTGCGCAGTTGTTACTATTACGATATCCATACCTCTTAATTTTCCGATTTTATCATAATCGATTTCTGGGAAAATTAATTGTTCTTTTATACCTAATGTATAATTACCACGGCCATCAAAAGCATTTTTATTGACGCCACGGAAATCTCTAACACGTGGTAATGAAATCGTAACTAATTTATCTAAGAATTCATACATTCTATCGCCTCTAAGAGTAACTTTACAACCGATTGCTTGGTTAGCTCTTAATTTGAAAGATGCGATTGATTTCTTTGATCTTGTAATTTGTGGTTTTTGTCCAGCAATGAGAGTTAAATCATTAACTGCATCATCTAATAATTTAGAATTAGCGGTAGCATCACCAACACCAATATTAATAACAACTTTTTCTATATGTGGAACTTGCATAATACTGGTATAGCCATATTGCTTGACTAATGCAGGTACTACTTCGCTTTTATATTTTGCTTTTAAACGAGCAACATATTTTTCTTCTGCCATGATTTACCTCCTAGTCTATTTGAGTCTTACTAGCTTTGCTGATACGAACTTTTCTTCCGTTTGATACAGCATAACCAATTCGACTTGCTTTTTTAGCATTTGTATCATAGTATGCAACATTTGAAACATCAATTGGAGCATAGATTTCAACAATTGAACCCTCAGGATTCTTTTGTGTAGGTTTTTGATGTTTTTTACGAACATTAACACCATCAACAACAACTTTATTTAATTTAGGAAACGCTTTTTGAACAGTTCCAACTTTACCCTTATCAGCACCAGCGATAACGATAACTTTATCACCTTTTTTAATTTTCATCGGTCATTTCCTCCTATAATACTTCAAGTGCAAGGGAGACAATTTTCATAAATCCTTCACCCTTATCACGAAGTTCACGAGCGATAGGTCCAAATACACGTGTTCCACGTGGTGAACCATCCTCATTAATTAATACTACGGCATTATCATCGAATGCGATGTAAGATCCATTAGGTCTATTGATGCCTTTTTTAGTTCTTACGATGACACATTTAACAATATCACCTTTTTTCACTTTAGCATTTGGAATTGCTGACTTAACTGAGCATAAGACGATATCTCCAATTGAAGAAGATTTTCTTTTAGAACCGCCATACAAACGGAAGATACGGACTGATTTAGCACCTGAGTTGTCAGCGACAACCATATTTGTTTCATTTTGAACCATAACTTAATCTCCTTTCTTATTTAACATCTTCAGCTTTAGCTACAATTTTAACTAAACGGAAACGTTTTGTTGCAGATAGAGGTCTTGTCTCTTCAATTACGACAACATCACCAATTTTGGCTTCATTGTTTTCATCATGAGCTTTAAACTTCTTGATGTATTTTACACGTTTACCATATTTCATATGTTTCTTGTGTGTTTCAACTAAGACGGTAATTGTCTTATCCATCTTATCAGAAGTGACAACACCTTGAACTGATCTACGAATATTTCTTTCCATGATTCACTCCTCCTAGTTGATGCCGAGTTCGCGTTCTTTTAACACTGTATAGCAACGAGCTATTGTTTTACGAACTTCGGTAATCTTTTTGCCATTATCTAATTGACCAGTGGCTTGTTGGAAACGAAGAGTCAATAATTCTTGTTTCAATTCATAGACTTTGTCTTGAATTTCTGCGTTTTTGAGTTCTCTAATTTCAGATAATTTCATAATTATTACTCTCCTTTCTTAATAATTTTACAGTGGATTGGAAGTTTGTAAGCTGCTAAGCGAAGAGCTTCACGAGCGGTTTCTTCAGGAACTCCACCGATTTCAAACATACAACGACCAGCTTTTACAACTGCTACCCATTGATCTGGTGAACCTTTACCAGAACCCATACGAACTTGCGCTGGTTTCTTAGTTTTTGAATGTGATGGATAGATTCTAATCCATACTTGACCTTGTCTATTTGTATATCTTGATAGAACGATACGTGCTGCTTCAATTTGACGAGCAGTAATGTATTCACCTTCTAAAGCTTGAAGTCCAAACTCACCAAATGATACTTCATTACCAGCTTTGGATTTGCCTTCATAACTCAATCCATGAGGTCTTCTATATTTAACTCTTTTTGGTTGTAACATAGATTATTCTCCTTTCGCTTCGTCATCAGCTGCTGGTTTCTTACGTAAATCAACTTTACCTTTTGAAATCCAAACTTTGCAGCCTAATCTACCATAAGTAGTAGCAGCTTCTGCGCAAGCATAGTCAACATCTTGACGTAATGTATGTAAAGAGACAACGCCTTCTTTATATCCTTCACTACGAGCGATATCAGCTCCGCCTAAACGACCAGAAACCATAGTTTTACAACCAGCAGCTCCAGCTTTGAGAACTTTTCTGATTGCCATTTTTTGAACACTTCTAAATGAAGCACGCTCCTCAAGAGCTTTTGCCATATCTTGAGCAACAATATTTGCATCAAGATCTGGATTTTTAACTTCGATAACAGATAAATTTACATCTTTACCTGTAACTAATTTATTGACTTCTGTCTTTAAATCTTTAATTTTCTTAGCTTCTTGACCCAAAACCATGCCAGGACGAGCTGTAAATATTGAAACATTGATTTTTCCTTTGATTCTTTCAATTTCAATATGTGAAACTAAGCAATCTTTTAATTTTTTTGTTAAGAAATTTCTAATTTCTAAATCTTCATGTAAGAAAGTTGAAAAATCTTTATTATTAGCATACCATCTGGAATTCCAATCGCGGCTAATGCCAATTCTTAATCCTACTGGATTTACTTTTTGACCCATGATTTTCCCCCTCCTTATCTTTCTTTAACTACACATGTAATATGTGAAGTTCTCTTTAAAATTGATGATGCAGATCCTTTTGCCCTAGGTAAATATCTTTTTAGACGTGGACCATCACAAGCGTAGATTTCTGCAATGTATAATTTTGATTCGTCCATTTTATTGTTATTCACAGCGTTTGCTGCTGCTGATTTAACTAACTTTGTAACTTCAGTAACACCGCTTCTATTCATGTTTGCAAGAAGTCCTAATGCTACAGAAACATTTTTACCTCTAACAACATCGATAACTAAACGGACTTTTCTAGGAGTAATTCTAACTCCGGTTACTTTTGCTTTTGCTTCCATTGTTTTATCTCCTATTTTCTAGCTGCTGCTTTATCTTCAGCATTATTTCCGCTATGTCCTTTGAAGGTTCTTGTTGGAGCAAATTCACCTAATTTATGTCCGACCATATCTTGGGTTACATAAACAGTAATGAATTCATGTCCATTGTAAACTGCAAAGGAGTGTTCAACGAATGATGGGAAGATAGTTGATCTTCTTGACCATGTTTTAATAAGTTCATGTTTACCACTAGCATTGAGGGCTTCTACTTTTTTCAATAAATGCTCATCTGCAAATGGTCCTTTTTTAATACTACGTGCCATTATTCATTCTCCTTTCTATTTACCATTACGTCTTCTGACGATTAATTTATTACTTGCTTTTTTGGTATCTCTAGTCTTAACACCAAGAGCACGTTTTCCCCAAGGGGTTCTAGGTGCATCTCTACCAACTGGACACTTACCTTCTCCACCACCATGTGGGTGATCATTAGGGTTCATTGCTGAACCACGGACAGTTGGACGAACACCATACCATCTTGATTTACCAGCTTTACCGAAATTGATTAAGTTCCAGTCTTCATTTCCGACAACACCAATTGTTGCACGGCATTTACTTAAAACTTTTCTAACTTCTCCAGATGCTAAACGAAGAATAGTATATTTTCCTTCTTTACCTAATACTTGAGCTGAAGTACCAGCTGCACGGCACATTTGTCCACCTTTTTCAGGTGTTAATTCAACATTATGAATTAATGTACCTTCAGGAATATTTGCTAATTGCATTGCATTACCAACTTTGATATCGCAAGCATTTCCAGAAACAACTTTATCTCCAACTTTAATTCCTTGTGGAGCGATGATATATCTTTTTTCACCATCTTTATAATTCAACAAGCAAATATTCGCATTTCTGTTTGGATCATATTCGATTGTTGCAACAGTTGCTTCGATATCATCTTTATTTCTTCTGAAATCGATGATTCTGTATTTTCTTTTATGTCCACCTCCGATATGGCGAGTAGTGATGCAACCCATATTATTGCGACCACCTGTTTTCTTAATAGAAACTAACAAGCTTTTCTCAGGAGTAGATGTTGTAATTTCACCAAATGTTGAATTGGTCATATTACGACGACTTGGTGTCGTTGGTTTATAACTTCTTATTGGCATATTTTTCTCCTATATTTATCCTATAATATATACTTTATTATTCAGCGGCATCTTGAGCAGCTGCTAAATCAAGTTTTTCATCAGGAGATAAAGTAACGATAGCTTTCTTATAGCCAGATACTTTTCCTTGATAACGTCCGACTCTTTTATCTTTTGCACGGACATTGATGATTGAAACGTTAACAACCTTTACATTGAAGATTGATTCGAATGCAATCTTAACTTCTGTTTTATTTGCTTTAGGCGCAACTTTAATAGTGACCTTGTTTTGTTCTTGTTGAAGTTTCATTGACTTTTCAGTAACAACTGGAGCAATGATAACATCTAAAGCTTTGAGTGATGGAGCAGCAAATTTCTTTTCTCCACTTACTGTGACTTCATTTGTCTTTGCCATTATTTAAGTCCTCCTTCTACTTTACGCATTTTAACGCATTTGTTAATGCTTCAAGTGCAACTGGTGTAGAAACAACATTTGCACTATTTAGCAAGTCATATACGCAAACATTATTAGTTAATACTACGATAACATTTGGAATATTTCTTGCAGCTCTTTCAGTAACGCTATCCTCTTTATCTAATATTACTAAGGTTTTTCCTTGTAATTTTAATGCAGTCATCATGCCAATAAAATCTTTTGTTTTTTCGGCACTTATCTCATCTACAACAAAGATAGAATTTTCTTTAGCTTTGATACTTAATGCAGATCTTACAGCTAAATTGTGAGCTTTTTTATTCATTGATAATTTGTAGTTTTGTGTTCCAACTGGTCCAAAGACAGTTCCACCACCAACCCAGATAGGTGAGCGATTAGAACCAGCTCTAGCTCTACCAGTTCCTTTTTGTCTCCATGGTTTTTTACCACCACCGCGGACTTCTGCTCTTGTCTTTGTCTTAGCAGTTGCTTGTCTCATATTTGATTGATAAACTTGGACAGCATCGAACATAACTTGTTTGTTAGGTTCAATAGCGAATACATCACCATCTAAATTAACTTTCTTTTCAGTATCTAAACCATCACGGTTAAGTACTGATACGCTAATTTCATTTGCCATATTCTATTCTCCTTCCCAAGTACTATTCAGCTTTAGGAGCGCTGTAATCAACTAACTCTTTAACATTAGTTTTTACTTCTGAACCTTTGACAGCCGTTTTTAATACAACTATTGATTTCTTTGGTCCAGGAACAGCTCCTTTAACTAAGATTGCGTTTTTAGTTGCATCTACTGCAACAATTGTTAAATTTTGAATTGTAACTCTTTCATTACCTTCATGACCAGCAGACTTCTTACCAGGATGAACTCTGTTATTAGTTCTACCATTTGTAGCAAATGATCCAGATCCTCTATGATATCCAGAACCATGTCCTTTAGGTCCAATCTTGTATCCGTATCTTTGTACAGCTCCAAGGAATCCGCGTCCTTTGCTTGTACCTATTACATCGACAACATCACCTGCAGCAAAGATATCAACTTTGATTTCATCACCAACTTTATAAGCAATTTCGTCATTATGAATTTCTTTTACTTCATATTTAGGTGTGCAAATTTCTTCTTTAGAAACGACTTCTTTAGTTTCAGGATTAATTTCTTTCTTATAGAATTGTCCTAATTCTGCTTTGTTACAACGTGAAGCTTTCTTATCTTCATATCCAACCTTAATTGCGTTATAACCATCAGTTTCCATTGTCTTTACTTGAAGCACAACATTTGGTAAGACTTCGACGACAGTAACAGGATACATTGTTCCATCTTTGGCGAAGACTTGAGTCATACCCATTTTTCTTCCTACGATTGATTTCATAGTATTCTGCTCCTTCCTACAACTTTATTTCGATATCAACACCACTTGGTAAATCTAAGTGAGTTAAGGTATCGATTGTTTGTTTATTTGGATTAACGATATCGATTAATCTCTTATGAGTTCTAATCTCGAATTGTTCACGAGCATCTTTATATTTGTGAACCGCTCTTAAAATTGTGTAGACTTGTTTCTCGGTTGGTAGAGGTATTGGGCCTACAACTGATGCTCCAGAATTCTTTGCAGCTGAGATAATTTTCTCGACAGAGACATCAAGAATACGATAATCATAAGCTTTCAAGCGAATTCTGATTTTTTTACTTGCCATATTTTTTCCTCCTTGTCTAAATCTGGCTAGACTTTCCACTCGATGTAAGTGACCTAATTTTTAGAACCTATTGACAACAGGTATCTGTGTTTAGCAATCTTACATGTCAACGTGGTGACTTTTAAAGCGTCAACCTCTAAAAAGATACTATATAAATAAAATCATGTCAATCATTTTTTTATTTTTTTTTCATTTATATATTTATATATATTATGTTCGCGTGCGCGTGCGTAAAATTGACAACTTGTACCCGCGTTTCATAACGATAGTTTTCTTGTATTTAAAATTTAATTAACTTGATAAGAATAGCTAAAAATATTAATATATTATTGATTATAAATAAGGACTTCTAAAAAATGAAAAAAAGCAGAATTATAAAATATATTTTTCCATTGATAATAGTCACTGGAATTGTTGCTTGTAATAACGAAGGAACATCCAGCTCTTTAAATGGCAATCGTTATGCTGATTATATTGAAAATGCATATTGCAGAACTATCGTTAATGATATTGCTGACTCAGATAAATATGTTAATGTTGGTAATATGAAACAAATTAGAACTGCATTAAAGAATAATGACGGTACTTTTGAAGATGGTGATAACGTAGATGCTTTTGATACCAATTTAATATTCTCTAGATACGCTACAAAAGATTTGCTAACTGGTCGTGATATAATGGATATAGAAGAAATAATTGGACCATATACTTATAAAACACATCGACTATTTGATCGCCATAACTATTATTACAATGAGAAAAAAGATGGAGTAATTAACAATTTGCGCATTATTAATGAGAATTATGGCGGCGATTTTATAGAAATCGATGAGGAATTATATAATGTTTTGCAAGATGCTTTGAATATAACAATCGAAAGCAAAGGAAAATTTAACATTTTTGTTGGTGAATTATCCGACTTTTGGAATAAATATATTAATTCAATTAATATTGGGAAAAATCCTGAAGACACTGTTGACCCTGCACAAACTAACGAAGGAAAATTAATGGTAGAACAACTACTTTTAAATACTCCTCAATATGAAGATGCCGAAAAATGCTTAGAGTTAAAAAAAGAAAACAATAAATTCTTTGTTCGCTTCAATAAATTCATGAATAAAGAAGGCACGTATGCAGATAAGGTCTCTTTATCATTAGGTGGAATAGGAAAAGGATATTTAACAGAAAATCTCTATCAACAATTTAAGAAAGCAAATAAAACCAATGGCAACGTATATGCTGGTTCATCTTCAATTGTTCTTATGGGACCATCTGCATATTCTAGCCCTTGGAGAATCCAAATTTCTAATCCAATAAATTACTATGCGACACCACTTGGAATTGTTAGTTTAAATGATAAATACTCTATTTCAACTTCTGGTTCTCAAGTTAATTCTTATACAACTTTAGTTGATGGAAAATATGTAAATCGTCAACATATAATTGATGCAACATCAGGTTATCCAAGTGATAACTACTCCATGGTCACTATTTTTTCAAAAAAACTATCTTCAACTTTAATGGATACTCTATCCACAATATTAATAAATTGCGATGAAAATGAAATTAAAGAAACAATTGAATATTTTAGGACAAAATACAATGCTGACTTAGATTTTATTTTGAGTAAAAAATCTTTATATACTGGTTCTAACTCAGACTATACTGTCGATGTATATTTAAGTAAAAATATGAGCGATCCTCAGGTTTTTGAAAAAACAGAAGAATTAGGAGATGGTGGCATCTATTCACCTTATATAAACTATCATTCTTTGGATTATTAAAAATGAACAACAAAAAAGTACACTTTAAACTTAACTGGACACTATTCGATATAATAGCTATTAGTATCACTTTAGTGATAGCTATTGTTTTAAGTATTTTTGTTTTCTTTTTGCCTAGTCAAAACGTTGTTGGTGATGATAAATCAGCTAAAGTGATGGTTTATTATGATAGCGCTATTGTTGCCAGTGAAAATCTCATTCCCGATGCATCTAAAAACGAATCTGACCCTCGATATATTATCATGTTTCCGGGAGAAAAAAATGATAGATACGATAAGGATTATCCTCAAAACACAAAAATAGAAAACCTTGATAAATTGCTTGGTGATTTAATTATAGAAATAAACAATAAATCCATTCAAATAGTAAAAGAAACATCACCTAATCATATATGTTCTAATCAAGGAAGTGTAAATGTTGTTAATAGGCCTTTAACATGTGCACCTAACTATGTAATCGTAAAAATAATTTCTAATAAAGAAGAACCACCGGATATTATTTTATGAAAAATACAATGATTAAGCGCATCTCTGCTCTTGCTATGTTTTTAGCTCTTGCGGTTTTATTAAATTATTTAGAGAACTTTTTACCAGTTTTAATTCCTTTACCTGGTGTAAAATTAGGTTTAGCTAATACCATGAACTTAATAATTTTATATTTTTTCGGAAGAAGGAATTACTTCTCTATTGGTTTTTTACGTGTTCTTTTAATTTGCCTAATGTTTAACGGATTATTCACTAATGGATTTTATTTATCCATGTCTGGTTTTTTATTATCATCGACAATGGTAATTCTTTGCAGTTATTTTAAAAAATTATCGCTATTTTCTCTATCTGTAATTTCAGCCGTATTTCATGGAATTGGACAAATAATCTGCTCAGTATTTTTATTTTCTACACCCGGAAATGGTCCAGAATTATTCTATTTTACCTATCTTCCAATACTTGTTATCTCTGGCATAGTAACTGGTATTTTAATTGCTTTCATATCAAAATTGACAATAAAACGGCTAGAAAGTATGTATTTTTTCAAAAATATATAGGGGAAACGCTTTCAAAAATGTTTTTTAGTTCAAATTTATTTACAATAAAAAATTAATATCATATAATAGCCACGTAGATAAAATATAGGAGGAAATTATTTTACTATGAATAAAAAATTATTAAGAGGTTTATCAGTTTCCGCTATTGCTTTATCACTTTTCGCTTGTGGTGGACAATCATCATCTTCTTCAAGCAGTGCTTCATCAGTAAGTTCAAGTGATAATTCATCAGTCGTCGAAGAAAAAACTATTAAAATTGATAACTCAAAAGCTGCTACAAAAGATGCAGGTACTAAAATTGTTGAAACAAAACAAGAATTAAAAGAACGCTATGGTATGGGTTCTGATACAGTCCAAGAATGGAATGTACAAACTGCTGCTTTCCAAACTTACACACTTGGAAAGACAATTGATGAAGTAGTTTCTAAAAACTATCAATCACATTATAATCCAGAAGGTACTGAAGTTGTCGCTGGATGCTCAATCTCGGCTGGTAACTTCGTTGGTTCTTTAAAGACTATCACCGATACAAAAACATTTACAACAAGTACTGCTCCAATCGCAGGTGCTGGTACAATTGTCGCTGGTATCAATGATGAAAACGTTTTAACAGTCACAGTTGCAGGTGTTGCAACAAGTGCTGGAACTGACACAGTATTAGAAGCTTCAATCAATGATTATCAAATCCCATTAGCAATTGATGGTGAAAAAGTAGTTCTTGATGCAACTGCAAAACAAGCTAATGAAGATAATCTTAAAACTCATGGTGCTGGTGTTTCACAATCATTATCAAAACGTGAATTAAAAGAATTATACGGAATGACAGTTGCAGGTACAGATGAATGGTTTGTCCATGCTGATAACTTTGCTAAATATGCTATTGGCAAGAGCGCAAGTGAATTAGAAGGTAAGAACTATAAGACTCACTATAACACAGAAGGTACTGAAGTTGTCGCTGGTTGTACAATTTCTTGTGATGCTTTTGCAAAAGCTATTGCTGAAGGTGGAAATGTTTTAAAAACAACAGACGCTCCAACAGCTGCAGATGCAACAGAATATTCATTAAAATTCGGTTCATATGTCGAAGTTACAAAAGACTTACAACTCGAAGTATCAGTTGGTTCAGTTGTTTTAAATTCAGAATCAAAAATCGTATCAGCTTACTTTGATGTATTACAAGTTCCATTTGTTATTGAATAATAAATAGACTAATTAAAAGAGCTCGCGATGAGCTCTTTTTTATTGCTTTTTTAATAGTTCTTCGTAAGAATAGATACATCCACAATACTTTTGACTATACATATTATATTTTTTTCTTAAATCATTTCCACGATCTATCCCTGCATGTTTTTTAAAATCAGAATAAAAATATTTTGGTTTATATTTTTTACTTAATTTTTCACCAATTTGATTCAAAATAAAAGAATTTTTTTGTCTTGAAATTGTCATTACCGTGGTAAAATAATCAAAATTATGATTATCTGCATATGCATATGTTTCATTCATTCTAAGCTCATAGCATAGTAGGCATCTACTTCCTCCTTCACGCTCATTTTTTAAAGGTTCTAGATATTTATTGTACTCCTTGTTATTATATTCAAATTCAACGATTTCTACATCTTGATTATTTTCAGAATTAAAGATATCAACGTATCGTTTAAGTTCATCTAAACGTCTATTATATTCTTCTTGAGGGTAGATGTTGGAATTGCAAAATAATATAACAATTTTAAATACTGGTGATAAAAATTCTAATGGAAAAGCTGAGCATGGTCCACAACAGACATGTATTCCTAAAATAGGTCTTTTTTTAGATTGTTTTATCTTATTCATTTCCTCAATAGATAAATCATAATAATATGTTTTTTTCTCATTCATAGATAAACATGGCGTCTCCAAAAGAAAAGAATCTATATTTTTCTTCTACAGCATGGCTATATGCTTTTAAAATAAAGTCTTTTCCAGCAAAAGCAGAAACTAGCATAATTAATGTTGATTTTGGTAGATGAAAATTAGTAATCAAAGCATCAATTGCTAGGAACTTATACCCTGGGTAAATAAATATATTCGTACTTTCTTTAGTAGCTACAAATTTGTGATATTTATTATATATGGCTTCCAATGTTCTTGTAGATGTAGTTCCAATAGCTATAATTCTTCTACCTTCTTTTTTTGCTTTATTGAGTTTATCCGCGACCTCTTCACTCATCTCAAAATACTCTGAATGCATATGATGATCTAAAATATTATCAACTTTAACTGGTCTAAAAGTTCCTAATCCAATGTGTAAGGTTACATCGACTACTTCTACACCCTTTTCTTTTATCTTAGTAAATAATTCCTCTGTAAAGTGAAATCCAGCAGTAGGAGCCGCCGCTGAGCCCTCCTTTTTAGCGTACACAGTTTGATAACGTGAATTATCATCGCATTGCCTATGGATATATGGTGGTAAAGGCATTTGACCAAGTTTATCTAATATTTCATATAGTATTCCATCATATTGTAATTTTAAAATACGAATTCCTTCATCTTTAATTTCGATACAGATTGCTTTAAGTAAATATTTATCAAAGGTAATAACTGTTCCTTTTTTAATCACCTTAGCGTTCCCGCATAAACATTCGTAATTGTTATCACCTAAATCTTTTAAAAGCAATACTTCAACATGCGCTCCAGTTTCTTCCTTTATTCCAAATAAACGAGCTGGAATTACCTTAGAATTGTTTCTAACTAAAATATCACCCGGACGTAAATAATCAATTATATTATAAAAATGACGATCTTCAATTGTTTGCTCAGTTTTATTTAAAACCATCAATCTAGAGTGATCTCTAATTTCCGCTGGAGATTGAGCAATAAGTTCCTCTGGTAAATAAAAATCAAATTGTTCTACACTATAATCCATTTTAAAACCCCTTATCCGAATTAATTTTTTTCAAAAAATCTTCTTTAAATTCTTTAAAGCGATCTTCTTGAATAGCTTTTCTAGCATCTTCCATCATCTTTATTAAAAAACGAATATTATGGATAGATAAAAGTCTTTTTCCAAATGTTTCATCGCATTTATATAAATGACGTAAATATGCCTTAGTGTAATTTTTACAACAATAACAATCACAATTTAAATCAAGTGGAGTAAAATCTTCTTCATATTTTTTATCACGGATATTTACTCTTCCTTGAGAAGTCATTAAAGCACCATGTCGAGCAATTCTAGTAGGCAAAACACAATCGAACATGTCAACACCATCACTTATACCTTCTAATATTGCGTCAACAGACCCAACACCCATTAAATATCTAGGTTTATCAAAAGGAAGAAATGGTGTAGTATCTTTAATCATTTTAAACATGACATCTTTTGGTTCTCCAATTGAAGTGCCACCAATTGAATATCCCGGAAAATCCATCTTAACCAATTCTTCAGCACAATATTTTCTCAAATCCGAGAATTCACCACCTTGAACAATTCCAAATAAAGCCTGATCATCTCTTTTATGAGCGATTTGTCCTCTTTTAGCCCATCTTAAAGTACGTTCAACTGAATTTTTCATATAGTTATAATCCGCTGGATAATGGACGCATTCATCCAATGACATTATAATATCTGCGCCTAACTTCTCTTCAATTTCAATAGCTCGCTCAGGAGAAAAAAACAATTTATCTCCATTTAAATGAGATTTAAATGTAACTCCCGCTTCCGTTATTTTTCGATTTTCTGCAAGAGAAAAAACTTGGAATCCGCCTGAATCAGTCAAAATAGGGCCATCCCAATTCATAAATTTGTGTAATCCACCAGCTTTAGCAACTATATCTTCTCCAGGTCGTAAAGAAAGATGATACGTATTTGCTAAAATAACTCCCGCTCCACATTCATGAAGTTCCTCAGGAGATAATGTTTTAACTGTCGCCAAAGTACCTACGGGCATAAACATTGGCACTTCTACATCACCATGTGGTGTATGGAGAATACCATATCTGGCACCAGTATATTTATCAACGTGCTTAATTTCTAAATAAAAATCTTTCATCTATTCCCTCCAAATTTACGATAATCTTCTAATTTCCAAGATGGATCTGCTGAAAGAGATAAATCAGCAAATACCCCTTCTTGATAAAGATATGATCCGACTTTTGCAATCATCGCAGCATTATCAGTTGTACACCAAATAGGTGGTATAACAACTTCTACGTCTTTATCTTTAAGACGAAGTTTTATCTGTTCTCTCAAGTAAGAATTTGCTGAAACTCCACCTGCCAAAACTACTTGTTTTACTTGATATTTATCAACAGCTGGAAGAGCGTGATCTAACAAATAATTAATCGCGTGTGTTTGAAAAGAGCAGGCTAAATCTTCAACCTTAACTTCACGATTATTGTTTCTTTCCTTTGTAACAAGATTAATTACCGCAGTTTTTAATCCTGAAAATGAATAATTAAACTCTCCTTCCGCGTGAGGCGTTGGTAAATGATATACGTTTTTTCCTTTTTTTGCTTCTCTATCTATGGCTACACCACCTGGATAAGGAAGATTTACCACACGAGCAACTTTATCAAAAGCTTCTCCTATCGCATCGTCTTGTGTCTCTCCAATGATGTTAAAATCTAAATGATTTTTCATTAATACTAATTCTGTATTTCCTCCCGAGACCACAATAGCTAAACAAGGAAATTTCAATGGTGTGACATATTCATTCGCGTATATGTGTCCCGCTAAATGGTGAACTGGTATCAATGGTTTATCATATATTAATGCTAGCGTTTTAGCGCATTGTAAGCCCACATGTAAAGCTCCAATCAATCCCGGTCCAGAAGTCACAGCAATCGCACTAATATCATCTAAATTAATCTTTGATTGTTTTAAAGCCTCTTTTAAAACACATGAAATATTCTCCACATGTAAACGCGAGGCAATTTCTGGCATTACGCCTCCATATTTTTGATGAATAGCAATTTGTGTCGAAACAACATTGGCCAATAACTCTGTTCTATTTTTTAATATTGCAATTGCTGTTTCATCACAGCTTGATTCTATTGCTAGTATAATCTCATCTTTCATAAACATCACCTATACTTCTTATCATAAAATAGCAATCTTCTCCATCACTATAGTATTGCTCCTTACACAACACTTTTTTAAATAAACATTTCTCATATAATCGAATCGCTGGTTCATTAGAAACTCTTACTTCTAATGTTGTTGAAAGGCATAAAGCTTTATCTATTCTTTGCAAAGCCTCTTGCATCAACCTCTTGCCAAATCCGTGATTTTCATATTTTTTATCGACACAAATCTTATTAATAGTTGCTTGATCAAATAAAATCCAATAATCGATATATCCGATTAATACGTTGTCTTCTAAACAAACATATACAAAAGAAAACTTATTTTCACAAATTTCATATTTCCATTGCTGCAAAGTCCAGCGATCTGACGAAAACCGTTCTTTTTCTATTTTTTCAATTAAAGGAAGATCCGCTTCTTTTGCCAAACGAAATTCCATAATTTAATCCTTAAGATAGATTGGGCAAAGGCTATCTACATTACTTACATATCCACTGATTGATGCATATGATACCAATCCTTTTAAAACATCAAACGATGTATCGCCTAAATTCATATTTAGATACCCTGTATCACCCTTAACAATAAATCCTTCTTTGGAATACTTTTCGATGATATCTTTTAATTCGCTATTTTTTATCACTTGATCTTTCATGACAACTGTCCCTTTATCATAGATACCAATATATGAACGCATACTTCTTGCATTCATTAAAGCAATATAACTTTCTTTATTTGTTCCCATAATTTTTAAAGATGATAATGGAATTATTTTTATATTTCTAACTGCATATAAAGTTTTAGCTATTGCTAAAGGAATACGAACACCTGTGTAAGAACCTGGACCAATTCCTAAGGCGATATAATCAATATCTTTTAAAGATAGATTTAATTGTTTTAAAGCTTCTTGGATTTTAGGAATCATGTACTCTGATTGTCTTTGCCAAGCATATTCATTATAGCTATAAATAAGTTCTTCATCTTTTACAATACCAATAGCTAAATTAATATCTGAGCTATCTAATAAAAGTCCATATTTACTCATATATTTAACTCCTTTAAAAAAGAAAAAATTTGTTCATATTTTTTTTCATCTGAATAAAAAATTATCTTTCTTTCATTATCATTTAATATTTCTATTTCTATTCGCAATGGCTCAAATATTAAATCCGAAATAAATTTTGACCATTCAATAACAGCAACGCCATCACCTTGAATAACTTCTTCCAAACCAATGTCCATATTTATTCTATCCTCTAATCGATAGGCATCTATATGATATAAAGGTATCCTGCCATCAAAATAACATTTTAAAATATTAAAAGTTGGACTATTAATATTATCATTTATTCCTAGTCCTTTTCCCAAACCTTGTGTAAAAGTTGTTTTTCCTGCACCTAAATCACCATCGAGAGTTAATAACATTCCTGGTTTTAAAAATTTAGATATTTCGCAAGCAATATTTTGCGTCATGATTTTATTTTTACTAATAATCTCTACTTTCATAAGTTACACTTCCGTTTTAAAGTATAGCACATTTATTATTTAGAAAATAATAATAGTATTGAAAGTTAATAATAATCTATACTAATATAAATACTAATGGAGACTAACTATTAAAAAACAATAGGGAAATTAAAATTTTTATAAAAGTAATTA
>CABUOQ010000003.1 GCA_902493275.1 uncultured Bacillota bacterium
CGACCCTAATTTTTTTTATAGCGTTATTCAAAACCCTAAAAATTTTTATAGGACCCCTAGGATTCTTTTTTTATGGGTAAAAATATGTTTCATTTAAATTTAAAACATTAATCGATGGATAAAAAAGTATTTAAGAAATAAATTCTAATTAAATAAATAATACTAAATACTAGATAAGTATAAAAATAATACTTTTCTTGCAATTGAAGTAGCATTATTTTAAAATAAAAACTGATAAAGGAAAAAAAGCTTAGATAATGAATATGAAGTCAACAGGATTAAAAAGCATAGCGTATGAACTAAAAATATCTATAAATACAGTTTCTAGAGCCTTAAGGGATTGTGATGATATTAGTGAAGCTACAAAAGAAAAAGTAAGACAAAAAGCTTATGAGTTGGGATATATACCAAATAATGTTTCACAATTTATAAAAAGAGATGGAAAACAATTGATTGCTGTTGTTGTTAACTCTTTTAAAAACATGTATTTTTCTATTGTTTGTGAGAAACTTGTTAATATTCTTTCAGATGAAGATTATGATTTTACTATTGTTTATTCGAGCAGTAAGCGATTGGAACTTGATGTATTAAAACAATGTATTTCTCAAAGAGTTGATGGAATTGTTACATTATTAGAACCTAGTGATGAAGTTATTGAAAATTCAAAACTCAACAATATTCCTTTAGTGATTGTAGGCAGACAAATAAATAAAGATTTTATCGACGAAGTATATATAGATGATGAATTAGGAGGCAAATTGGCGGCTAATTATTTAAGTAATTTTCATAAAATAAAAAAATTTATTTATGTTAAAATGCCAAATGTTGAATGTTCAAAAAGAAGACAAAAATCATTTCAACAAACTTTGGAAACTTTGTCTAAAGAAAACGAATGCATAATATTAGATTCTAAGCAAATAAAAGGACATCTTATAAATTTAATTAATCAAGGATATTTAGGAATATTCTGTTTTAATGATGAAATTGCCTACGAAGTGTTAAAAATTCTTAATAAAGAAATTCCAAATGTTAGGAAAGTATATCCAAGAATGCATATAATTGGATTTGATTGTTTGTCTACTAGATTATGTGGATTAATGGATTTGACTTCTATAGATTATGATTATGATGAGATTTGTCAAACTGCCTTTAATCTTTTAGTCGAAAAAATGAAAGATATGAAAAGAGAGAAAAAAGCAATTAAATTTACTGTTAAATTACATCAAAGAAAATATCTTTAATCAGAGATTTCTTTGAGATTTTTGATAAATATTATGTAAATCACACTTCCACCCATGATGATGACACTGGTCACCCATGCAATAGGGGTAGAAAAGCAGATGCCAAGATAAGATTCTCTACTAATAGGGTTATTTGGATTAATTAAACTAGGTATAAATAAGCATACTAATATTCTTGCCAATAATTCTCCTACACCGCTGATAAAAGGAATTATTGGTTTTTTTATACCTTGGAGTGAAGATCGTGATATAAGAATTAATCCTTGCATGATTAAGAAAGGAATAAGAATGGATAAATATGTTGAACAATAATATGAAATTATTTCCCCATCTTCACCTTGTAATTCTTCGGCAGGAAGAAATATATAAGGAGCTTGTTTTATTAATGAAAAGCCAACAATTAATATGATGACATAACTAATTAAATCAATAAATAAAACATCTCTTATTCCCTTTTTTATTCTAACTTTTTCTTTTGCTCCATAATTTTGTCCAACATAGCTTAATAAAGCTGAGGCCATAACGCTTAGAGGAATTGTTAAATAAGACTCGATTGGTGAATAACAACTAACAGCTTTAGTTGCTAAGCGACCAAATTCATTAATTTTTCGAGCTTGAACAAAAGATCCGATAAATAGAATGGACCATTGAAATCCTAATGGTAATCCCATTTTAAGCAAATTTATGGAAATATCTTTATCTATTTTCAATGAATCTTTAGTTAATTTTAAATTAGGATACTTTTTAAAAATATATATCAATGTAACAATAGTATTTGCTAAATTAGCTAATAATGTTGCTAATGCTACACCTCGTGTATCTAATCTTATTACGCCAGTAAATAAAAAGGCCAATCCAATATTCAAAATAGTTGATAGTAAAGAAATTACTAATGGCATAGATGAATTACCAATTGATCTTAAAAAATTTGCGCAATAATTTGATAACATCATGAAAATAAATGATATAAGAATTATTTGATAATAATTACTTGCGCGTTCAAGATATATTTCATCAATGTTTAAAATATTTAGTAGTTGTCTATAACAACAAAAACCAATCACAACGATAATAAATGCGATAATTATTGATAAAATAATAGAATTATAAAACGTTTTTTTGATTCCCGCTTCATCTTTTGCACCATGTTTATTTGATGAAACAACAGCAAAACCACTGCTACATCCATAGGCAAAATTGAATAAAATGCTAGAGATTGTTCCCGTTGAATTAATCGCGGTAACACTATCTCCGCCAACAGTCACTTTTAATACTAAAGCATTAATTAATGAAAAGGCATTTCCTAAAATTGATGATATCAAAATAGGAATTGCAAAAAGTAAAATTACCTTCCAAGGAGTCCCTTTTGTTAAGTCGATAGGTTTAAAAAGTTTTTTAATTCGTTCCATTTACAAGTATATTTTACTTAAACACAAGCATTTATGATACATATATTATCATTAAAATTAATGTAGTAAAACGTAAAAATCTCCTAAAAATAGGCTTTTTATGTGTATGATAGAAAAACGATTAAAATTAACTTTTGTTGAAAAATGAAAGCGATTTCTTTACTATTATAATGTATATATAAAAAGGAGAAATTATACAAATGAATAAAAAGATTTTAAAATGTTTGACTTCAGTTTTACTTCTTGGATGTACATTTACTATGGCATCATGTAATAATCCTGCAAGTTCATCAACTGGAAATTCATCAACATCTGAATCAACAGAAACATCTAAAAGTGAATCTTCATCTACTTTAGAATCAATTGAAAGTTCTTTAGAATCTTCATCTGATGCAGTTACAGAAGTAATTAAGAGTTTAACTGCAAAGAATGAAGTTGTTAATGCGAAGATTGGTGAAACATTAAATGTTACTCAACTATATAATCTTGTTGGTTATAAGAGTTTAAGTGCAGCACAAAAAGTTTGTACTTATGCATCTGACAATGAAAAAGTTGTTAAATTTAATTCTAAAACATTAAGAGCTGTTGGTGTTGGAGAAGCTAACATTACTGTTACTTCAAAAGTTGACACTACTAAAACTTGTTCTTTCAAAGTAGTTGTTAAAGATATTTATTTCAACCGTGAAACTTCAGGTGTCAATTCAGACGATGATTTTGACAACGAATTAATTGAAGATGGTGGTGAAGTAAGAACAAAATCATTAATGTCAGGTGATTACTTTGTTAATGGAATTGATTCAACAAAATTCATGATGGAAACTGAAATTGTAATTCACTCAGTAGCATCAAATGAAAAATATCCTAAGTTTGGAATTGTTGTTGATACTATGTCAAATGCTGGCGAAGGTGTAAGCAATAGACTTTATTATTTCTTAGATGCTGCTATCGGAAATAGTAATAATACCTCTTGGAGTAACTTCGGCGTTTGTGAAGTATTTAATGGAAGTGGATGGGCTTGGAATGCAGGCATTGGAAATGAAGTTGCTAGACACCAAGATGCTCTTTACACATTGCCAGAAGGAAATATTACATACGAAACAGTATTTAAAATGAAATTAGTACGTAATGGTTTAGCATTCCATTTATGGGCAAATGATGTATATGCTGGATCTGTTGAGGTTTTATCTTACTTATTCAGTGATGCACAAGGAAATCCTGCTACTTCACAAGTTGGATTATTCCAATTCCAATCAGATGCTACATTTAAAAACTATTCAGCTACTCAAGATGAAGCTGCTGTAGATGCTGCTATTGCAAGTATTGAAAACGTAACATTCTTAACAAATTGGGCTGACGACTAATCGATGAAATTGTTTAAATCTGACCTCATATTATTAAGTAGAGCTTCCCCGGTAAAAGCGGGGAAGCGTTTTGTATCTTTCTTTATTGATTTTCTCATCGTATTTATCTTTTCTTATTTAGTTTTCTTGGGTGGATTTCAAATTACTAAAGGATCAGATGCATATGTAAATGCAGGGAAAATAGTTGATACAGAAATTAAATATTACAATGATTTGTTTTCTGAAACTAAGGTTTTTCAATTTATAGATGAAGAAAAAACAACGAGAAAAGATTCAGATATTATGGTTTTAGAAAGTGTAAGTAGACAAATTTATCGCGCTTATACTACTTTTGGCAATAGTGAATACCCAAATTGGTCTATTGAAAATAGTGAGCGATGGCAAGAAGCTATTAATAAATATGGTATAGCAGATGTTGAAACAGAATCAATTCCTTATTTTTATGTCAAATACATTCCTAATCATGAAGAAATGAAGATTGTGAATTATAAAGATGGACAAATAGAAGGTAAGGAAATAAAAACATATTTATTTGATTTATATAAAAGTTCTTTTGATGAAAATAAAGATATGTTTGTCTATGATGAAACTAAATACGATATACCAATTTTAAAAACCGAAGTATCTTATAATTTATACTGCTATCTTTTTGATGAAGATGCTGAAGAGAGTAATAAAGAAAAAGGTAAGACCTATTATTCATCGTATTATAGTGCCTATTCTTATATGCTCGAAGATGCTGAAAGAAAGATGATAGTTAGTGAACCTTATTATACAGAACATTATTTGGTTTATTCAGATAATTATTATAAGCAAGGTAAATATGCGAATATTACTATTATAGTCTCGATAATGATTGGTTATCTAATCGGTATATTAATTCCTAAGTTAGTGTTTAAAGACGATAGAACTTTTGGAAGGTTAATCATGCGTTTAGGTGTAATTAATGATAAAAAAGAAAAGACTAAATGGTATGTGATGCTTATTAAAACTATTTTAGGAATGTGTGGATTTGTCACTACAAGCATTTTGATGTATCTTTTACCTCCGTTTAGTGGAGTGTATGATTTTATGATGATGCCACTTATAGGAAATAGCGGAAGTATTACAATGCTTACGATAGTTTTATTCCTTTCACTTCTAGGAATAGGTTTATATGTATCTACGCTGTTCACTCATAACAAAGTTAGTTTATTGGACTTAGTTTTCCATGAACACGTTGTTGATAAACATCATATTGATGAAGGCGATTTTGATGATCAATATGAAGGAAAAGCTATTTAAAATTTGAATGCATTTAACGAAAAATTACCTTATTTAAGGTAATTTTTTGTTTTTGATACATTAATCTTAATGTAAATATACTCTTGAAGTGAATAGCGGTTTTTGTGACAATAATTATGTAAGCACTTACAATTTTTTTAAAAGTGTAAAAAAGGAGAAAATTAATGAAAAAGAAAAACAAGTTATTTGTACTCGGAACAGGAGTAGTAACATCGATGTTAACCTTTGCTTTAGTTGGATGTAATGGACCTACTGCAGTAAGTAGTTTTGGTGGACAATCCTCTTCTGGTGGAACAACAACTTCTTCTGGAGAATCTATAAGCAGTGGAACTGACGATCAAGATGGTATTTTTGAAACAAAATCAATTGAAAGAGACTTAGAATTTGATGATGAAAACAATCCATTATTTGATGATGAAATTAGAATTAAAGTCTGGTCAATTATTGGTGACCCAGATCAAGTTATTTTCCAAAAATTGGTAGATCAATTTAACTCTGAATATTTAGGCCAAATTCATATCGACTTGGTATATCAAGGACACTTTGACTACTATAGTGCTTTGGATACTACTTGGGTAAACGATTTTGAGTCATTCCCAGATGTATGTTTCATGCATAATGAAAAAACAGTTGAATATGCATATAAAGGATATTTATATCCATTAGATTCATTATTCGATGAAACAAAAGTAACAATGGATCTTAGCCAAATCTATTCTAATATTGATCGTGTTACTCAATATAAAAATCATAGATTCGCTTTACCAGTAGATGCTCATGGTTTCGTTACTCAATTTAGACAAGATATTATTAAAAAGAATGGTTTAGGATTTGATAATAATACAAGATTTATTCCTAATTCACGTGCTGAATATTCTGAATTATTACAAAAATTAAGAGAAAAAGCTGATAAGGGTGAATTATTAGTTAGAAATATTAATAGATCAAGTAATCATGCTTGGAAGACAGCTAATGCAAGTGCATTCTATCCAGAATTTACTCAATCAACTGATCCAGATGGATTAAGTGCATTATACGCTAATGGAGGTTCATTATTAAATGAGGCTCAAGATACAGTTGTTTTCCAAAACAATAAAGGTTTTGAAACATATGTCACAGATCAAGTTGATAGATGGAACAATAAATTAATGGGTGAAAGTGGAACAGCTGTTGAAATGTTTGGTACAGGTTCAACTGTTATGTTCTCTGAAGGACCATGGTGGGTTTCACAAACTTATTCTGCTAACTGGAATAATACAGAATTAAAAACTGCAGATGCATCTAAAGGTGTTTCTGAAGAAGATGCTTCAGACCCAATTCTTAATACACCATATACAGCTTCTCGTCCAACTAATTGGTGGACATTAGATGAAAATGCTTCAACTGAAAATGGTACAAAATGGTTTGGTAATGGTCACGCTATTTCTGTTACAAGACACTGCACAAGTATGCAAAAAGTTGCAGCAGCATTAACATTCATGAAATGGTATACACAAGAAAAAACAGAAGCAACAGATACATATCACCTTACAACATGGTGTTCCTCAGGACATATTCCAGCATGGAAGAATGTTTATGATTCAGCTGATTATAAAGATTTATTAGAAAAGAATTTAACATGTAGAGCTTTAGGTGATCCAAAAGATGTTATCGCTCTTGAAGGTCTAGAATATGAATCAACTATTGTTTCAGTTGTTGCTGATTCATGTACAAATGTTATTAATGAACTAAAATCATCAAGCGGATGTACTAAAGAAAGAGCAGTTCAGATTATTAGTGAAGTAGCTGAGGGTGCTCAAGCTATGCTCGATTTATTAACAGAAGAATTTTAATATATTATATGGAGCAGACTATTGTTTTAGAAGAATACGCTAAAAAAAGGTCAAGAAGAATAGGGGCAATAAAAAAGTATGGTACAACCATACTTTTCCTATTACCTTTTATGTTGGCGTTTATTATTTTCTTTGTTTTCCCGTTATTTTATGGAATTCATATTTCATTGACTAACTTTCAATATGGAAAACCGGGAGTTGAACAATTTAACTCTTTTAGATGGTATAAAATTATATTGGGTGTAGATCCAAGTAAGTCGGGTAAATTAATTAGTCAGTCCTTTTGGGCCGCATTTTTACACACGATTGTTTTTGCAGTAATCATGGTTCCTGTTGCGGTTTTATTGCCGTTGGGATTAGCTATTTTGGTTAATACAAAACCACCAGGATATAAATTCTTTAGAGCATTAATTTATATGCCATCTATAGTTCCTCTTACGGCGGCTGGAACAATTTTTACGTTACTATTTTTGCCACTTGTTCAACATGGGTTGCTGGCGGAATTGTTTGGCATAGATATCAACTGGTTTGTTGATTCTATATTTAAAGGTAAAATAGGAAATATGTCAATTGATGTTGCTTATGCATGGATTCCTATTTTCTTGATGTGTTTATGGGGTGGCTGGGGATCTAACTTTATCATTTTAAGTGCTGGTCTTCAAAACGTCCCTAAAAATTTATATGAAGCAAGTTCGATTGACGGTTGCTCAAAATGGAGAAAGATTAAAAGTGTCACTATTCCAGGAATCAAAGGTCAATTGGTATTATGCTTATTCACAACAATCATTGGTTATTTAGGTTTATATGGACAAAACTATGTTCTTACTAATGGTTCTCCAAGAATTCCTAAATTAACTGCTGTTCCTGCAGGACATAAAGTTTCTACAGTTATCTATTTTATTCAAGATATTGTTGCAAATAATGCAAACTTTAAAGCTAAGTTCTATGGTTTAGCTGCGGCAGCGAGTTTAATATTTGCCGTTTTTGTTGGAATTATTTCGGGTATACAAATGTTCTGTACTCGTGAAAGAAAAACTGGAACATCTATTTCGGAGGCGTATAGCAAATGGGACAAGATAAGATAACTATTGAGCAATATATCGGCTTCGAAAAAAAGAAGTCAATGGGAAATAAGACTAAAGTAAGTGTTGGAAAAATTGTTTCTTTCGTTGTTTTAGCACTATTCTGTATTTTATGGGTTTCCCCATTTATAATTATGTTTTTGGGATCTTTAAGAAGTTCGCATGATGCGATATTCTATCCTAAAGAAATATTTTATCCACATCATGGATATACTTTAGAAAACTATAAAATTATTTTAACTAATGAATATCCACCTGATGTTCAACATAATAAAACTCAACCTTTTGAAATTGGATATTGGTTCATGAATAGCTGTTTCAGCGCTATTGGTGGAACATTATTATATTTGTTGGTTGCTTCATTTGCTGCATATGCATTTACATTTATTGAATTTAAATATCGTAATGTTTTATTTGCAGTTTTATTAGCTACATTAGTTATTCCAGGTGCAGCTACTTCTGTAGGTAATCAATCAATGGTTTATTCTATGGGATTAAATAACTCTATTTTAGCTTTGATTATACCAGGGTTAGGTGGAGTTTATGGAATGTATTTAATAAAGACCTTCTTTGAGGCAATTCCTAAGGATTTAATTGAATCCGCTAAGATGGATGGATATAGCAATTTGAAAATATTCTTTAAAATAGTTTTACCATTAGGAAAAACAGCCCTTTTTGTTCAAGGATTGTTTGGATTTATGGGAGGATGGAATGACCTCATTTGGCCACAAATGTTATTTGGTACAAAAGATACAAAAATGTGGACATTACAAGTCGGTATCGCTTACGTTATTAATAATACAAAGCAAGCCTCATTAATTGGTACAGCTCTTGCTTGTGGTGTTATTAGTTTAGTACCAGTATTAATTGTATATATTATCGCACAAGACAAAATTATTGAAGGTATGGCTGGTGCGGGCATTAAACGTTAGGATATTATATGAGAAACGAATATCCTAGACCAGATTTCATTCGCGATTCATTTATTTCTCTTTGTGATGAGTGGGATTTTGATTTTGATGATCAAAATCTCGGTCATAAAGAAAAATGGTTTACGAAACATCAATATTTAAAAAAAATTAATGTGCCATTTTGCTTTGAATCTGAATTAAGTGGAATTGCGGATACATCATATCATGATTATGTATGGTATCATAAGCATTTAGGAAAGCAATCTATTAAACAAAACGAAAGATTAATTATTCATTTTGAGGGAGTGGATTACTTTACTGAAATTTATTTAAATGGTTTTTTACTTAGTACTCATTATGGCTCAAATGGTGGGTTTAAAGTAGATTTAACAGATTATTTAAATGATGAAAATGATTTAGTTGTTTATTGTTTTGATCCAAGCAAAGATCGTTCAATTCCTCGTGGAAAACAAGATTGGGAAGAAAAAGGACATGCAATTTGGTATACTAGAACAACCGGTATTTATAAACCGGTATTTCTCCAAGTTGTAGATGAAATTCATGTTGAAAATTTCTTTATAACGACTAAACTTGATAAATATCAAGTCGCTGTTGATTTAGAGCTTACTGCTAATCAAGGCAAAGTTGAATTTATTATTGGCGACCGTAGCGGTGATGTTAGTTTTGAATTCAATGTTCGTTCCAAAAAAGAAACACATGTGTTTAATTTGCCAAACGATTTTGTAAATGACCGTATTTGGACATTAAATAACCCATTCTTATTTGATTTGACTATCAAGTTATATGATAATCAAGGCGAAGTAAAAGATATAGTAAAATCTTATATTGGTATTAGAGAAGTAACAACTAAAGATGGCTATGTTTTATTAAATAACAAGCCAATATATCAAAAATTAGTTCTTAACCAAGGATATTATCCTCATGGGTTACTTACTGCACCTAGTGTTAAAGATTTAGAGGCAGATATAGATTATATGAAAGAAATGGGATTCAATGGATGCCGAATCCATCAAAAGACAGAGGATCCATACTTCCTATATCTATGCGATAAAAAAGGTTTCTTGGTTTGGCAAGAATGCGCTGAAAATTACGGATTCAATTCCTTTAATCAGCGTCGTATGCTTAATGAATGGATTGACATAGTTAAGAATAACTATAATCATCCTTCAATTATCTGCTACACTCCATTAAATGAATCATGGGGTGTAGAAGGAATTCCTTATGATAAAGAGATTCAAGCTTATGCGATGTCTTTATATTATATGATTCATTCATTAGATTCTTCACGTTTAGTGATTTCAAACGATGGATGGGAACATTGTAAAACAGATTTGTTAACTGTTCATAATTATGGTCATGGTGAAAAAGATAATCTTCCTAAATATGAGAAGTTTAAAAAGGATTTGTCTACAAGGGAAGAAATACTAAAATTTGATTGCATAAATCGATTTATTATTAATCCAGGATTTGTTGATGAGGGTCAACCTATAATATTATCGGAATTTGGTGGGGTAGCTTTTAAAAAAGATACCGGTGCCAAAGCTTGGGGATATACAACATGTCTAGATGAAAATGAATATGAAGCAGATTTAAGAAGAATATATTTAGCGATAAAAGAATCTAGATGCATTCAAGGTATCTGCTATACACAATTAACAGATGTTGAGCAAGAAGTGAATGGCTTAATGACATTTGATAGAAAGTTTAAAATAGATCCATCTATCATCAAAGAAATTAATGATAGTTTAGAAATAAGATAAGAGGTATTGAAATGGAAAATAAAAAAGATAATACAGACGTTTTACCAGTTGATGGTAGCATTGTAGTTTCAAAATCAAAAGCTGGAAAAATTTTAAAAGAACATAAAAATAAAGTTGTTAATGGTAACGTTGATGCTTTTGTCTCTTTAAAAGATATCAATAAAATATATCCAAATGGAATACAAGCTGTTTATGATTTTAATATTGATATTAAAGAGCATGATTTTATTGTTTTAGTTGGACCTTCTGGATGTGGTAAATCAACTACTTTAAGAATGGTCGCTGGACTTGAAGATATTACAAGTGGAAATCTTTATATTGGAAATAAATTATCAAATTATGCTCCAAGTAAAGAAAGAGATATTTCGATGGTTTTCCAAAGCTATGCGTTATATCCTCAAATGACAGTATATGATAATATCGCTTTCCCTTTAAGAGTTAGAAAATATGAAAAAGAAGTTATAAGTGAAGTTTTAAAAGGATGGGCACAAGCTTTAAAAATATTAGAAACTCCAAAAGTTTTCATCGAGGCATTTGCCGAAGCAAAAGATAGAAATTTAAATTATACGACAATCCAAGCTTATATTAGTACTAAATTAAAAATCAGTGATTATGCATCTAAGATATTATTGTCTTACAATATTATGGATGAAGCTGATT
Organism: uncultured Bacillota bacterium; assembly: GCA_902493275.1. GTDB lineage: Bacteria > Bacillota_I > Bacilli_A > RFN20 > CAG-449 > CAG-449. The sequence goes on from CABUOQ010000003.1 coordinate 11,562, forward strand.
TGGAAAGAGCAACTAAAGATGGTGTTGTCTTAAAAGAAAAAATTAAAGCTGATTATGAAGCTGCAAAAACAAAAGAAAACGAAAGAATTAAAGCTTTAGGCTATACAATGGATGATGAATATCGTTTATTAAATAATGGTGTCGTTGTCAAAGAAAAAGCAAAATTAACTAAAGAAGAGATTAGAAATAAAGTCTTCGAAGCAGCAAAGATTCTTGACCTTGGACCTTATCTTGATCGTAGACCAAAAGAATTATCTGGCGGTCAAATGCAACGTGTGGCTTTAGGAAGAGCTATCGTTAGAAATGCAAAATTATTCTTAATGGACGAGCCTTTATCTAACTTAGACGCTAAATTAAGAGTTCAAATGAGAAGTGAAATTGTTCGTATTCACGAGCAAATCGGTGCAACTACAATTTACGTTACTCATGACCAAACAGAAGCTATGACCATGGCAACTAAAATTGCAGTTATGTCTAAGGGTTGGGTACAACAAATTGGTGAACCTCATGAGATTTATTCAAATCCTAGAAATATTTTCGTTGCGACATTCATTGGCTCTCCAGCTATGAATATCATTGATGGAACATATGATAAGGGAAAAATTAAACTTAATGATGGATATACAATTAATTTAGGTAAAAAATTTGCTACAGTTCACGATGAATTCTATAAGAACAAATTGGCTGACATTGAAAGAATTTTAAATCTTGATGATTTTAAGAAAATGCATGCCTTAAAAATTGTCGATGATATATTATTTAACAATGATTATCTTGAAATAGATAAATATGATAAAGATATTAAAGAAATCGTTGCTATGTTAAAGCAAAGAGATGAAATTCTCGGTGATAAATTAGAAAAAATATTAGATCCATTTGTTACAGAAAAAGCTGAGGCATTAAAAGCAGAACTTGAGTATGTAAAACAAAAAACAAATGTTGAAAAAATGAATGAAACACTTGAAATTGTTAAAACAATTAAAGATGAACATGGTGTTGAAGCACTAACTATTCTTTATGAACAATTAAAATCTGCAGAAAGTGCACTTAATCTTTCAGGAGAAAAATCAACTCCAACATTTAATGAATATGTAAAATCCATTCAAAAAGCCATAGAAATGGTTGAAGCAAGCGAAGAAAAAGGATTTGATTTAATTGTTTCAAGATTAAAATCTATTGATGGTAGTAAAGTTATCGCTAAAGAAAGTAGAAAATGGGTTCTTCTTGTTAGAAAACCATTACTCACATTTGAAAAAATTTCTTCAGCTGATATAGGTAAATTACATAACGCACAAGTCTTTAATAAAAATGAATCAAAATCAGGTGATACATTGTATTACAAGAAACCTAAAAATAAAGATGGAAAGAAAAAGAAAGCTGTTAAAGTTAATTTGAATTCTGTTGACGTTAGATTTATTAACAATTTATATGATGTAGCAATGAATCTATATGAAGGATTTAAAGAAGCAGTTAATGGGGCTCACCCAATTAAATTAGGTGTAAGACCAGAACATATCCATCTTGATGAAGAATATACCAATCCTAAAAAGACAACCCCATTCAAAGTTACTTCAGAGGTTGTCGAATTAATGGGCAGTGAATTATTAGTTCACACACCATGGAATGGCTCAGAAATTATAGCTAAAATATCTACAGGAACCTTAGTTAAACCACATACTGAAATTAATTTAACAATTAACGCTGAAAAAGTGTTGGTGTTTGATGTAGGCAGTGGCGATACTATAAGATAAGTCTATGAAAAAAGTTAAATTATATTATAATAATATATTTAACGATGGAAGAATTAATGGATCAGCTAGTTTAGGAGCAGCTGATCCTTTCATCTTTAAATGGAATGGGTTTTATTATTTAACCTGTACTAGATCTAAAGGATTAGTTTTAATGAAATCCTTTGATTTAGTTAAATGGAAAAATGTTAATGATGATGGCATTGTTGGTTTAGACCAATATTTATACCATGCTTACGCACCTGAAATTACTTATTTTGATGGCAATTTTTATATGGTTTGTTCTCCTTCGGGTAATGGACACCATATTTATCGTAGCCCTTCTTTATTAGGACCTTTTGTTCATTATAAAGGTAATTTTGAAGAATTGATTGATGGCAGTTTCTTTTTAGATAGTGATGAAAAAACTTATTTTTTAAGAGCTAGTGAAACAGGAATAACTATCAAAAAATTTAAAGAAAACAATCATAAAAGTGAATTTGATTTGTTTGATGAATATTATAACTTTAAGGATACTATCATTGGTAATTGGACTGAAGGTCCATTTATGATAAAGCGATATGGATATTATTATCTTACTTATACAGGTACACATTTTTTAAGTAATGCGTATCGTGTTGATTATGCAAGTGGCAAAGAATTATCTTCAACAGGATTAAAATTTCAAGATACAATCTTATTATCAACAACGGATGATTTTTATGGATTGGGTCATTCAATGACATTTTTAGGACCTAATCTTGATAGTTATTATATTGCTTATCATAATATGATGGATAATCATAAGCGTTATTTAAATATATCAAGATTGATGTTTGATAATCATGGTCATTTAATCTGTAATGGAAGTTATATAAAAAATAATCCTATTCTTCAAAGGCCAACGTTTGAAAAATTTGTAGATGAAGAAAAATATATTAGTGATTATACATTAAGTTCTTCATTTTCGACAGAATATAATTTTATCGGCGAAGACGTTATTTTATATATCTCATATGATGATGGAAAGAATTATACTTCATTAAAATTGCATAAACAATCACTGGAAGTTGTCAAAATCAAAGATGGCAATAGTCAAATTTTATTAAATAAACCATTAAATAAAACTTATAATTTAAATGTTTTTCATACGATTAGAGTTCAATATAGTCATGGATTAATAAGTATTTATCTCGATCAGATGGAAATTGTTTATAAAGTTTCGTTAAAAATTAAAAGAGGCAAAATAGGCTTTAATAATAATATTTTAAAACCATCATATATCGCATCTTCTATTTATGCTTATGGAAGCAGTGATATTGAGGTAACAAAATACAAAGAATTTTTCTTAGATAATTGTATTAAAGATAAGGAAAAATATTCATGCAAATTTGATATTGATGAAGATGGTGATTATCAAATTTTTGTAAATGGAAAACCAAGTGTTAATGATTATACGTTGCAGATTGATGATAAAAAATTTGAGCAATCGAAATATATTTTCATTGATAATACCTTAATTGCAAACATTTCATTACAAAAAGGAATACATACGTTTGAATTAACTATTAAAAATGGAACAAATAAATCGATTAAAATTGTAAAAAAAGAAAAATGTCTATCATTAAATGAGGATAATTTCTTTGGAAATAGCGATGTATATCACCGCTATATCAAGTTAGATAAGGGCTTTTATTTAGAAAATGATCGAAATGCTATTATTACTAAAAATAATTATCAGCAATATACATTATCAGCAAACATAAAAATTGTTGGTAATCCGATTAAAGATGATACTTTTGTAGGACTTATAGCAGAAGGACACAATTATTCTAAATCGAATCAATTTGAGAATGCATATTCATTGCAGGGCTATCTATTTGTAATGAACGCTGATTATATATATATTATAGATACTAATTTTGCACACTCAAAAGTTTTGAAAAAAATTAAAAGCGATAACGTAATGAAAGGGGTTACTTTAAAAATAATTAAAGACTTATCATCAATTTCATTTTATATTAATAATATAAAGATTTTTTCAATTTTAAATAGTAATAAATATTTAGGAGGAAAATGTGGTCTTTACAATAATCATGCAAGTGCAATTTTTACAGATTATTGTTTAAACATTAAAAAAAAGGAGGAAAAAAGTGAATAAAAAATTATTGTCAATTTGTTTGATAGCCCTTATGGGATTTACTGGATGCGATGGAGGTAATAATAGTAGCATGTCATCAAGTGTAAGTGAGCAAAATTCATCTTCGATAGAAAGTGTTGAATCATCTGAATCAGTATCAAGTGTTGAAGAAAGAAGTTATTTTAATGGGGTCTATTCTAACCCTACAGTAGTAGTAAATGCTTCTGGAAGTGATTTTAAAAAAGAGGTTGCTGACCCATCAATCGTTAGAGGTGACGATGGATATTTCTATATTTTCTCTACTAACGGAGTTGTTTTAAGAAGTGAAGATGCCTGTACTTTTGAGGTTTTTGCCGAAAAAGTCATCGATCAACCTACATGGTGGCAAGAATGTTATGAAGAAGCTGCAGGATATGGTCAATGGGCACCGGATGTTATTAAAGTACAAGATAAATGGATTTATTATTATTCATTAAGTGCTTGGGGAAAATGTTGTGGTATTGGTTATGCAATAAGTGATAATGTTGCCGGACCATATGAAGATCAAGGTAAATTGTTTACAGTTGCTGAAATTGGTATTCAAAATTGTATTGACTCACAAGTTATTATTGATGATGATGGAAGTGTATATATGGTTGTAGGTTCTTTCCAAGGCCTTTATTTATTAGAGTTAACCGAAGATGGAATGGGATTATTAGGTGGTGTTGATTATCAAAAAGATAATAAAGTTTTAGTTGCTGGAAAACCAGGAAATTGGGATGGTTCTACATACGAAGGCAGTTACATTATTAAAGAAGGCGAATACTATTACTACTTTGGTAGTGCTGGAACATGTTGTGCTCAAAAAGATTCAACATATCGTGTTTATGTTGCTAGAAGTAAAGATATTAGAGGACCTTATGTAGATAGCAGTAATCATACATTTACAATGTCTGGTGGCGGAAAAACATATGGTGAATTAGTTGTCTGGGCTGGAGCAGACTCAGAAAAACCTATTGCTGGACCAGGACATAACTCAATTTTAAGAGATGATAAAGGTGATTTGTGGATTTATTATCATGCATATAGTGAAAAGGATAATTTCTTAACAAGACATTTATTCATGGACAAACTTTCTTGGGATGATAATGGATTCCCTTATGTAAGTTATGTAGATCCTGAAACAGAAAAAGAAGTTAAGAAAAAACCATCTTTAGACATTGAATTTGATGGTCCAAGTTTCTTTGCCGATTAGATATGAAAAGATTGTCGAAGTTATCTTTGATTTCTATTATAGCTTTAACTTTAATTAGTTGTGCTCAAGAAATATCATCCTCATCAGATGATATTTCTTCGAGCATTTCATCATCTTTATCAAGCGAGTCTTCAATAAAAGATGTTGAATATACTTTTGATCAATATCAAAATGTGCTTATGCCTTTTACTTTGAATAATAGAGAATATAAAGGTGAAATAGCAGACCCTTCGATTGTAAAAGGTGATGATGGCAAGTTTTATGTTTTTTCAACAATAAGAAAGGCTTTTGTTAGTGATGATTTGATTAATTGGACTGTTCTAAGTGAAAATATTATACAACGACCAACATGGGCCGATGGTGAAGTTCATGGCTATCCTGATGTATGGGCGCCAGATGTTATAAAAATTAAGGATAAATGGATTTATTATTATTCTTTAGCTGCATGGGATATGCCCTCAGCAGGCATTGGCTATGCCATAAGTGATAATATTGCTGGTCCATATGTTGACCAAGGTAAATTATTTGACCAAGACGATATTCATATGGATGGATTGATCGATCCTCAACCTTTTATTGATGACGATGGTCGTATATATATGACTGTGGGATCGTTTCATGGAAATTATTTAGTAGAATTGAATGAAGATGGAACAGCTTTGTTTAATGGTAATGAATATCAAGATGAACATAAAGTTCTAATTGCAGGAATACCATTAACTTCATTTAATAATTCATACTATGAAGGAGGCTATATTATTAAAAGAAATGGATATTACTATTTCTTTGGTAGCGCTGGAAGTTGTTGTGAACAACAAAAATCATCTTATCGAGTTTATTGTGGAAAAAGTGAATCTGTTGCAGGACCTTATCTTGCTCCAGATGGAAAGCCCTTGACTGGAAATAACTTTGGTAATACTAAAGGAAAATTAGTTTTATGGGCTGGCACAGATAATGATAAGTCTGTTGCGGGACCGGGGCATAATTCCATAATATGTGATGATGCAGGCGATTATTGGATGATATATCATGCTTATTGTGATTATGATGATTTTGCAACAAGGCATTTATTTATGGACAAATTATCATGGGACGATGATGAATTTCCATATGTAAGTTATTCATATTTAGATGAAGAAACTAACGAAACAAAAGTAGTTAATCTAAAACCATCGTATAACATAATTATTGATGGCCCAAGATTTATTATATAAAAAGGAGAAACTATGAAAACTAAAATTAAATTATTAGCTTTAGGATTAATTTGTATTTTAACCGGATGTGCAAGTAATAACTCATCATCTAGTCAAAGTATCATATCTTCAAGCTCATCTTCCTCATCTTCATCTTCGTCCTTATCTTCAATTGAAGAAAGAAGCGATGTAGCTGAAGAAGATCAAGTAAAACCAAGCGAAACATCTTTAACTTATACCGATCACTCATTAGAAGGAGAAAATCCAGACTTTAATGAAGTAAAATGGTATCGAAACGATTTAAAAGATATTCCTTTACCAGATCCATTCGTTTTACCAGTAGATGATACTTATTATATTTATGGAACCACAGATAGAACGGGATCAAAAACTTTAGATTGCTATGAAACTAAAGATTTTAATAATTTTAAACTCTATATGAATATTGATTATCAAGATCCTAATTCTTGGGGAAAAAAAACAATGTTTGCACCAGAAGTTTATGTCTTTGATGATGTTTATTATCTATATTATAGTGATGTATCTAAAGTAAATAATAGACGTTATATTCATGTTATGACTTCTGATAGTCCAACTGGACCATTTACAGAATATCAAGGTAAAAATTATTATGGTGAAGATATTGATGGATTAAAGAACCCAATCTTTACTCACAATGATTCTATTGGATTAGATGTTCTTGATCAAACATTATTTGTTGATGATGATGGACAAATATATATGTATTATTCTGTTTATCACACTAGTGTTATGCAATATATTGTTGGATTTGAAATGTTAGATCCAGTTACTCCAAATTATGACACATATAAAATTTTAGTTAGACCAGGTGAACTAACACCTCAAACAACTAAAATGAATACTCTTAGCTGGGAAGCATATACTTCTTTCAAGGTTGCAGAAGGACCTTTCCTACTTAAATCACCAGTTAACGGTAAATATTATATGACATATTCAGTTAACCATTATCCAAATCGTTATTATACTGTTTGTTATGCTGAAAGTGATACACCATTAGGAGATTATGAAAAACCTTATACTAAAGGTGGCAACTGGACCAATTTATTATTTGGATATGCTGGAGGAATGGCTGGAACAACTGTATTTGATCAATGGGAAGGATTTATGTCCGGAACAGCTCACCATTGCTTCTTTAAAATTGGTGACCAATATATGATAGGTTATCACGCGCATAGAAATAGAAATAATTCAGATAACGGAAGAATGTTTGGTATGGATTATTTATTCTTTGATGAAGAAGGGGTTCCATATTGCCATGGACCAACCTATTCTATTCAACCATTACCTAGTGCAATCAGTGGATATGAAAATATTGCTTTGAATGCTAAGGTAAAATCAACTAACGTTGAACATCCTGAAAGAATTAATGATAATTATATTGTTGAGCATTATAATTTAAAGCAAGAACAAGATAGAGAAGTTATTCTTAATGAAGGTAAATCATTTATCGAATTAGACTTTGATAAAGAGTATTTAGTTGGTGGAATTAGTATCTACAATAGTGCATTCTATGAATATGCTTTAAGCGAAATAGATTTTATTAATTTCTATGATGGCAACGTAATATTAAATGGTGGTTTCTGCTATAATTATATCAATGAAGAAAAAGACTTCATCTTTCCAGGAAGTGCTTTTACATTTGATTTCAGTGATATAAAAGCCACTAGAGTTGTCATTGGATTTAATACAAGTTCTGTGACACAAATTAATGAAATTAAGGTTTTAGGTAATTAACTATGAAAAGAAAAAATACATTATTTATTGTTTCACTTGTTAGTTTACTTTCTGCTTGCTCATTTAATGGTAATAGTTCTTTATCGAGTTCTACTAGCAATAATCAAAGTGAGTCAGTTCAAAGTTCAAGTGTAAGCAGCGTAATTGATAAAGATCACTATGAAGAACAAGAACCTGTACTAGCACCAGATAGTGATTTGGCAACATTTGATGAGTTGCCATATGTTTATGATAACAAGATAAAAATGCAAGGTGGTCAAGAGGTTCCAGATCCTTTTGTGTATCGTTTTAATGGACATTATTATCTATATCCAACTACTGGCGGAGGTGCAGTAAAAGCATTTAAGTCAGATGACTTATTTAATTGGGAATCTATTGGTAATGTTTATGAATATAGATCCGATGGCTCTGCCGCGCCAGATTCACAAACACCATTCGCTCCAGAAGTAACATATTTTAATGGTATGTTCTATATGATTGCTTCACCAAGCGGAAATGGTCACTATGTATTTTCTAGTGAATCACCAGAAGGTCCTTTCACTTGCATTAGTGAAAATATTGGTCATAACATCGATGGAAGTTTCTTTATTGATGGTAATGAAGATATTTATCTTTTTGGCGCAAGCAATGGATCAATTAAAGCTTATAAATTAGATGATGATATGCATACTTTCCTTGAAGATGATAGTGGCACAGAATTATCAGCTGCATTAAGCACTTGCCGTGTTGGTGGCTGGAATGAAGGTCCTTATATGCTTCAAAGAAATGGTAGTTACTATATGACATATTGTGGAACGCATTATCTCTCTAAAGATTATCGTATTGATTATGCTTATTGTAAAGAAGGTAGCGACGTCTTTAAAGATAGTAGCTACACTCGAGAAGATACAATAGCTATTTCTACTGAAGATAGTTTTAATGGCTTAGGACACTCATCAACAGTATTAGGTCCAGATATGGATAGTTATTATTTGGTTTACCATAACTTGGAACCATCAACATCAAGATACTTGAACCTTTCAAGATTATCATTTAATGGTTCAATGATGGTAGCTAATGATGTTAAAGAGAAAAATTTAGTTGGAACAGATTTACCACCTTTTTATTCTTATGATATAAGTGAAGGCTATGATTCTGTAGGAAATTATTATTTATCACCATTTGGTAGTGAAGAATCATTCACTGTTGAATTTAATGTCGCTGGTGAAGGAAAAATGATATTCTCTTATGTTGATGAAAGCAACTATTCTTATATGGAATATGTGAATAATGCTATTACTATAAATAAAGTTATAGACGGAAATAAATCTGAAAAATATAAAGTTGAATTAATTAAAGAATATGATAATTCAGTTATGCATACATTCCGTTTACAATATCATAAAGGAAAAATGAATATCTACTTCGATAACATGGAAAAAGCTTATGGCATTGATGCTTACTTTGTTGGTGGTAAGATGGGTTATGAAATTAATAACAATTTCATTGAAATCGGTTATACAGCTTATTCTAATGTAGCATTAGGTAGTTCAGATTCAAAAGCATATAATAGCAAAATATCTCTTGCAAATGCTTATGATGAAAAACTTTCATATTTAACAGGTGATTCTAGATTACAAGTATGTGAGAGTAAATCTTTTGTTCAAGAAGATAATTATGATCTTGTTATCGCTAATGAAAACGATCGTGCTACATATCGTGTCTATGAAGAAGAAGGAGATTATACTATTGAGATGCGTATGCCTTCTTCAAATGTCGGTAAGACAATTGGCGTTAGAGTGGACGATGGTGATATTCAAAAATTCACAATTACGGCTGATGGACCTTCTATCTATAAAAAAGGCGATATGAAAGTTTCAATCGGAAGTATTTATTTAACAGAAGGCCAACACAATATTTCAATTTATAATGTTGGTGATGAAATTTCATTTAGTGAAATATTCTATGTATTAAATGATACAGAAGCAGAATTCGGTGCAGTATTTGATGAATCATTTACTACAGATGAATGTCGTGTAAGAAACTCATTAAATTTGAATAAAAATGGTATTAATTCAGATAATCAGGAATCATGTGGTATCATAACAAAAGCTAAATTTAGAAATGCCACTGTAGAATCTGAAATTAATTTAAAATCAATCAATGACTTCGGTTATGTTTCAGTCTTATTAAATGTCTCTGATTATAATAAAAAATATAATGGTGATGCTGATGGAGCTGAAAGTCTTAATTGTTACCGTGGATATCAATTTAGAATTGATGGCAATATGGCATATTTGATTTATACTGATTTTAATTTTTCAAAGACATTGAAACAAGTAGCATTATCAAATTTTGCAATGAATACTTATGTAACTTTAAAAATTACTCAAGAAAACAATAAATATACATGCTATATCGACGATGAAGAGATTATAAGTGTTGTATATAATATTGGTAATTTATATGGAAATATTGGTGTTATCGCTTCAAGATGCGATGCTACTATATCTTCACTTTTTGCTTATTGCGAATAAGTTATAAATAAAAAATAAGGAGAGCCAATAACTCTCCTTATTAAAATAAAGGAAAAAAATATGATTAAATATGATGAAAAAAATAAAATCTTTCACTTAACCAATAATAGCATTTCGTATTACCTGTATTTAAATGATGCAGGCTATTTGGAAACATTATATTTTGGACAATATTTAAGTGAAATCTTTACTTCAGACGGAATTAGAAAAGCTTATGTAGATAATAATGCCACTGAATATTTTTCTTTCAAAGACCAAAAAGAATGCACATATACTGATAATTTTAAAAGTACATACGCTTTGTTAGAAATGTCATCTCATGGATTAAATGATAAGCGTGGAGCACCGGTTGTATTAAAATATAATAATGGCTCAACTGTTACAAATTTTAAATATGTTAATCATGAAATCTATAAGGGAATAAAACCATTATCTAACTTGCCACATGCTTTGAATCATGATGATTGTGAGACGCTAGAGATTTTATTAAAAGAAAAATATCATGATATATTTTGTAAGTTCTATTTAACTATTTATCTTGATAAAGATATTGTTGTAAAAAATTTTGAAATTATCAACAAATCAGATGAGACAGTCTTCATTCAAAAAGCATTCTCTATGCAATTAGATTTGAATAATGTCGATTATCGTTTTGTGCATTTTAGAGGTTGCTGGGCAAAGGAAAGAGATTATATCATCAATGATGTTCATGATGGAATTCAAGAGGTTGCATCTAATTTTGGTCGTTCTTCCCATGATGAAAATCCTTTTGTGTATTTACAAAAAAAAGATGCTTCAAATGAATGTGGAGAAGTTATTGGTTTTAATTTAATCTATAGTGGTAATTTTAAGTTTAGAATGTTTAATAGTTATTTTCATAATTTACATATTACTTATGGAATTAATGATGAAGATTTCTTATGGAATTTAGGACCTAATGAAAGTTTTGTTACCCCTCAAGCAGTGATTTCTTATTCATATCAAGGTGTAGATAAAATGTCACAAAACTTCCATAGATTTATTAAAGAAGATTTAATAACTTATGAAAAAGATAAGGGCTATAAACCAGTCTTATTTAATTCATGGGAAGGTTGTTATTTTGATTTCACTACAGAATCAATTATTTCATATATTGATGATTCTAAAAAAATTAATGCTGAATTATTTGTTCTTGATGATGGATGGTTTGGTAGAAGAAATGACGATTTTGATGGGCTAGGGGATTGGTGGATTAACACTAAGAAAATTGATTTAAGCAAGGTTATCAAACATTGTCATGATAACAATATGAAATTTGGCATTTGGTTTGAACCAGAGATGGTTAATCCTAAGAGTGACCTTTTCTTAAATAATCCATCTTATATTCTAGGTGAATCAAATCAAGATTTAACTATTCATCGTCATCAATTCCATCTAGATTTTTCTAATAAAGAAGTAGTCGATAATATCTATAGACAAATGGTGGATATTTTAGATAAATATCAAATAGATTATATCAAATGGGATTATAATCGCACTGTTAGTGAATCTTTTTCTCAGTGTTATGATGCTTCTCATCAAGGTGAAATATATCATCGTCTCGTGTTAGGCTATTATGATTTAATTTCACGATTAAGAGAGCGCTATCCTCATATCATGTTTGAAGGATGTGCTTCTGGTGGTGGAAGATTTGATATGGGAACATTGTTTTATTGTCCTCAAATTTGGTGCAGTGATGAATCTGATCCAATTCAAAGAATATTCATTCAATACAATACTTCATTAGGATATCCATTATCAACTATAGGCTCACACGCTAATGCTAATCCAATAACATCTTATAAAACTAAAGCAAGTATCGCATTGTTTGGAAGCTATGGATATGAAATGAATCCTAATAAACTAACAAAGACAGAAATTGATGAACTTGTTGAAATAGCATCTATTTATAAAAAATATCATCAAGAGGTTATTTGTAATGGTACTTTATATCATATATTATCACCAGTGACAACAAACTTCATTTGTATGATGAGTGTTAGCCAAAAGAAAGATAAAGCTTTAATTTTATTGATGAATAAATTAAAAGAAACTGATCAATATCGTTTCATAAAACTAAAAGGATTAGATGAAAAGAAGAAATATATTAATAATTTTGACAATCGAATTTATACAGGTGAATACTTGATGAAAGTGGGGTTAAACTTTACATTTGATTGGTTTGACGAATTTAAGTGCCGATTAATTGAAATAAATGAGATATAATATACATTAATTTTATTGTGATTTTAACTAAAAACAATTAAAAAAAGCCTATTTATAGGCGTTTAAGTAACCGCTTACAGCAAAATGTTTAGCGCATATAAATAGTGCCTAAGATTGATTTTATGCCTAATTTAAGGTTAAATATATATGTAGTAACATATTAATAAAGGAGTAAAAAAATATGAAAAAAAATTTAGCAGTACTCGTATTATCATCACTTACTTTACTCGTTGCTTGTAATAATGGAGGTACATCTTCTACTAGTCAAAGTAGCAGTAGTTCTTTAGAAAGTAGCACTGTTGAAAGTTCAGTGTCAGAAAGTTCTTCAGAAGAAAAAGTGTGTATTGAAGATAATAAAGTACATTTGATTATTCTTACTGGACAAAGTGGAGCCAGAGGAAAAGCTGTTAATTCAGATCTTACAGATGAACAAAAAGAAGAAAACCTTGATGTTGATATTTGTGCTGATGGTCTAGATATGCCTAGACTTAACAAAATTCCAGAGACATTATCAGCTCAAGCAGTATTAAAAGCTTTAAAACCTGGATTTGGTGATAATTCTTCTGAATTTGGACCTGAGCTTGGTATGGGTGAAACATTAGCAAGCCGCTTCCCTAGAAATGGAGAATCTAGAAAGTCAGTAATTGTTAAATATACTGCTTGTGGTTCAACATTTCTTAATCATTGGTATTCAGAATCAGCTATAGATGATGTTGAAATCTGTGATAAACTTGATTTAGAACAAATAAGATCATATGAAGCAACTGACAAAGAAACCGGTGAAGTTGTTGAAAAATCAACTGGACCATTAACAAATAATTTATATCAATTAATTGATTCAACAATTGCTCAACTTGCTGATGAAGGATTTGAAACAGTAATTGATGGTGCAATTTTTGTTCATGGTGAACAAGATGCAAAATTCGATGACAACATGGATATTTTTGAAAAATCAATGGAATATTTCATTAAAGATTTACGTAATTATGTTGGAAATGAAGAAATGCCATTTATCGTTACCGAAGCTTTGACAAATAGCGCTAAGTATTCAAATAGATTAAGAGAGATTCAAAGAGGAATTACCGAAAAAGTTGATCACACTTCTTTTGTCTCGACAACAGATCTATATACAAACACATTTGAACCATGGCACTTTGGAACCGAGAGTAATTTCATTTTAGGCAATCGTGCTGCTGCTGAACTTATTTCTTATAATGATAATCGTAAAGTTGTTTCATTTGAAGAAAAAGAAATTAATGTTCCATTAAATGCTGAAGTAGCTTTACCAAAATACTTAAAAGCAACATTTGATAATGAATATGAAGGATATGTTAAGATTGATTATACTTCAGAATATGATAGAACAAAATTAGGTGTTCAAGAAGTTTCATTCAAAGCTGAAACCAATTGCGGAACATATAATGGTAAATTAAAGGTTAATGTAACTACTGAACCATTTGTTGATGGTGTCTTAAATGAATATGCAACAACTAAAAAGAATACTAGTGAAGGCATTGGTGATATTTATGTCACTAAAGGAGAAAATGGTTTATATGTAAGTGCAAAAATCAATGATAAAGATTTATGGACTGATGGTGAATCATGGCACACAGGTGATATGGGACAAAAAGACGCTAATGATGATTTTAGAATCTACATTGCTACCGATGACGCTGATGCAAGATATACCGCTTGCTTAAGCGCAGCAAATCTTTTAAGAATGTATGCTGATGGAACAACCTTGACCGATGCTGGATTACCAAAGAAAAATTTGGTTTATACAAAAATGTTAGGGGAATATAAATATCATGTAACTACTCATGGAATAGTCAATGTTGAAGATGGCGAAGCTTCTAATGGTATGGATTTAGAACTCTATTTACCTTATGAAGATATTGGTGTTGATGATCCAGATACCATCAAGTTGTGCTTTAACTACAACAATGTTACCTCAACATCTGGTAAAAAGACTAACGAAGATCATTACTTCGCTAAAAATGCTGTAGCTAATGCTGAAACAGATATTAATAATTACTTCTCTATAAGTGAATTAATTTAAGTTTATAAGGAGTCTATATGAACGTATTAGGTGCGGATCCATATATTCTTTTTGATGAAAAAAGTGGCTATTATTATTGCTATGCAACAAGTAATAGTAGTGAAGAAGGACAATTTTATATTTATAAATCGACAGATTTAATTAATTGGAAATTTGTCGGTTATGCTTTAAATACTAAGATTAATAGTTGGGCTAAGGATTGGTTCTGGGCTCCAGAATGTTATTTTAATCCTAATAATGGTTATTACTATCTTTTCTATAGTGCGGTTTTAAAAGACGAGTTAGTCGAACATTATTTTGCTAATCCAAATTATATCGAAAGCGCTAAAATTGGTGTGGCGGTAAGCAAATCGCCAGAAGGACCATTTATCAATATCAATGATCGACCAATGGATTATTATCCATATGATCCAGAATATTATGATATTGATTGCATTTTTAAAAATGTCTTTGCTAAAGAAGTGACTCTACAAGAGGGTTTAAAGGCCCCTAGAGGAACATATTTATCATCAATTGATGTTAATCTATTCTTTGATAAAAATAAAATCTTTATGTATTATTCTCGTTGCTGCTATCATAATTGTGTCTACGATAAAGAATTAAAAAAATATATCGAGGAGAGCAATATTTTAGGAGTTGAATTAAATACTGAATGGTGGTTTGATAAAAACGCTTCTATGATGCCGACAATTAAAAATGAATTTATTGGATTTAATAAAGAAAAAAATAGAAGAGAAGATAAGTTTGTTAACATAATTAATTATCAAAGCCAACCACAAAAATGGGAAAATGGTCATGTATATGATTATGAAACCTTTTCTAAAAGAAATCGTCGATGGTCAGAGGGAAGTACAACTTTCAAAAGAATCATCGATGGTAAAGAGAAATATTGTATAACTTATTCTTGCAACAATTTTGAAAATGCTTTATATGGAGTTGGTATTGCTTTTGGAGATGAACCTTTAGGCAAATATACAAAGTATGAGCAAAACCCTATTATTCATCAAATTAGTGAGCAATCTCTTTATTCTACAGGACATGGTACAATCATAGAAAAAGATGGTAATACTTATTATTTCTTCCATGGTCGTGATTCAATAGAAAAAGATAGAACCCTTTATATTGGAAAACTAGATATTAATAGTCTTGATGATATTAAAGTTAGTGATATTATTCATTGTAAGTTAATTAAATAATTATTTAAGAACTTAAAAGATGTCAATTATAGCGTCTTTTAAGTTTTTTTATGTAAAAAATAGCTAAATATTGTTTTTTTCATAATATATTAATTTATACTTCTTTTATTATTTTACTTTTTCGTTTACAATATATAAGTAGAATACTTTTTCTACAAAAGCGAGGAGAAAATGAAAAAAAGTAAAATTTTATTTGCACTTTTATTAACTAGTGCGGCGTTAGTCTCGTGTGGAGCTAACAAAACAGAAGTATCATTTGCTAAGGCAAAAGAAATTGCTACCGAAAATAGCAAAAAAGAAATCACCTACACAAGCGCTACTGTTACAACAAAATACACAAAATTTGATTTGACCATTCCTGAAAGCGTTCTAGCTCTCTTAGGTAAAACACAAGAAGAGTTTAAACAAGAAATGTTAAGTAGCCAAGGAATTAAATAAAGAAACAAAACAAGAATTGACAGATGCTGCTGAAATTCAAGCTATGCGTTTAGATGTTAGCTTATTTGATGATGAAAAAGAAGCTGAGGGTGTAACTTTCTACGTTGAAAAAAATTGTTTATCTTTTACTGCACAATATGAAGAAGAAGGAGCTTTAATAAAAGCTACTGCAGCATATAATGAATACAATTATTTAACAAAGACAGAACAAGAAACAAAAATGTCAATGGCTGTTGGTACTGAAAAACTTGATATGAATCTTGGCGCAGTTATCAGTGTCAGCTATAAGAAATAATTAACGAATAATATCGTATTTATTATTATTGAAACGCATTTTGCGTTTCTTTTTTTTAATAATAATTTTTGTAAAGATAAAAGTTTATAGAAAAAAAATATGTAAGTAATATATAATAATCTAGAGGAATATTGATATGTTTTTAATAGTTGGTTTAGGAAATCCAGGAAGAGAGTATGAAAATACTCGTCACAATATGGGATTTCAAGTATTAAATAAATTAGCTCTTCGTTGGAAGGTTGATTTTAATAAAGAAGATTTTCATGGCGAATATGTTAAAACAAGTTTTAATGGTCAAGATGTCATTCTTTTAAAACCGATGACATTTATGAATCTATCTGGCCAAAGTGTCATGGAATTATCACATTTTTATAAGATTCCTACAGAAAATATTTTAGTGATTTTTGATGATTTAGATACTGTTCCTGGAAAAATAAGGTTAAGGGAAAAAGGATCTTCTGGAGGACAAAAAGGAATACAATCAATTATTGATATGATGCATACTGATCAAATAAAAAGAATTAAAATTGGAATTGGACGCTCATCTATTCCAGTAGTTGATTATGTTTTATCAGTTCCTTCTAAAGAAGAATTAGAGAAAATTGACATGGCCCAAAACATAGCTTTAGATGCAATTGAAGCATTTTTAAATAAAGGGTTTTTATACGCCTTAAGTAGATATTAATTATGAATTCACTTTTATCTTTGTTAGGCAAAAATAAGGCGGTTGAGAATCTGCTAACAAATAAAGGTCGTCTTGTAATTCAAGACCACCTCGCTTTAGCGTATCTTGTTAGTGCTGCGTTTATAAAAAGTGAAAAGAATATTTCAATTGTGGCTAATAATTTATATACGGCTCAAAGTATATATGAACAGATTAGTTCTTTGCTTGGTGAAGATAATTGTTTATTGTACCCAATGGATGAGGTTTTTCATCAAACAAATTATGCATATTCTAAGGAAATGCTTTCTCAACGCTTATATGTTTTAAATAAAACTTTTGATAATAAAAAAAGAATTTTAATAACACATGTATGTGCATCAAGAAGATATTTACCGTTAAAAAGTCTTTATCAAGAAAACAATATTAAGTTAAAAAGAGGATCTACTTATAGCCTTTTGAAATTAGTCAAGCAATTGACTGACATGTCATTTACTCGTGTTAATAAAGTTGATCAATCACTTCAGTTTGCTCTTAGAGGTGATATTTTAGATATATTTCCTATAAATGAGGAAAAACCGATTAGAATTGAATTTTTTGATGATGAGATTGAATCTATAAGATATTTTGAAATTACAAATCAAACTTCTTTTGAAGAAATCGAAGATATAGAAATATTTCCTTCTAGCGATTTATTATTTACGCAAGATCAAAAAGAAAAAGCTTTACTCAAGATAAAGAATAAACTTTTGGAAGACACAAAATCTTTAGATTATTCAATAAAAGAATCTTTAATTAATCAAGTCAATAGTGATATATCTGCCATTGAAAATAAAGGATTAGATGAAAGTTTATATCGATATTTTCATTTTTTCTTTGATGAATTAAAAGTGAGCATTTTTGATTATTTCAAAGCGGATATCAATATTTTTTATCAGATCAATGAAATTAATTCATCATTGGATGTTCATCAAAATGAACTATGCCAATATATCGGTGAACTATATCAAAATGGATTAAGTTTAAATGACTTTAATCAAGAATTATCGCTATTTGATATTGTAAAGAACATTCCAAATAATATTAATTCTTTTTCATATTTTGCTAGCGATGATGATTATGGATTAAATATTAAATCAATTCCTTTTTTTGCTAGTAATCTAATTAATTCTTTATCATTAATAAAAGAATATGCTAAGGCAAATAAAGTCATAATATCTTTATCTGAACAGTATTTTGATATTTACAAAGACTTCTTAAACGATAACAATATTGATTTTGAAATTATTGAAAATAAAATGCCTTCAAAGTCAGTTGCGTTAAAAAAAGATGACTTACAATCTGGATTTGAATTATTAGATGAGAAAATTATCTTTTTATCTAAAAAGGAAATTTTTGGATACAAACAGAATCTAACTTTATTTTCTTCAAGATATAAAAAGGCAGTCATTTTAAATTCATATGAAGAATTACAAATAGGTGATTATATTGTACACGAAGAAAATGGTATAGGCAGATATGAAGGAATAGTTACTTTGACAGCTAATGAGATAACGCAAGATTACCTAAAAATAATGTACGCTAATGAGCAAGTGTTATATGTTCCTTTGACAAAGTTTTCGACTATTAGAAAATATGTTTCTCGCGAAGGTAGTGTACCACGCCTAAGCAGAATAGGTGGTAAAGATTGGTCTAAGACTAAAGAAAAGATAAAAGAGAAAGTTAATTTCTTAGCAGAGAGATTGATAAAACTATATGCCGAAAGAGAAGCTACTCCTGGATTTGCATTTAAAAAAGATGATGAATTTCAAAACCAATTTGAAAGTACATTTCCATATACTTTAACTCAAGATCAAACTAAAGCTATTGAAGAAATAAAAAAAGATATGGAACGTCCTGTCCCAATGGATCGTTTGTTATGTGGCGATGTTGGTTTTGGAAAAACTGAGGTGGCCTTTAGAGCAGCATTTAAAGCAATTCTTTCTAATAAACAAGTTGCCATTCTTTGTCCGACAACTATTTTAGCTAAACAACATTATGATATCGCTCAGTCACGTTTTGCTTTATTTGGAGTTAAAATAGCTATTTTCTCTCGTTTTATTAGTGATGCTAGACAGCACGAATATATTGAACAAATAAAAAAGGGAGATATTCATTTAATAATTGGAACGCATAGGTTGTTATCTAAAGAGATAGAAATTCCTAATTTAGGACTACTTATTGTTGATGAGGAACAACGTTTTGGTGTAGAACATAAAGAAAGAATTAAAGAGATGTCTAAAAATATTGATGTTTTAACTTTAACTGCGACTCCAATACCAAGAACGTTACAAATGTCACTATTAGGAATTAGAAATTTATCTCAATTGAGGACACCACCATTTTCTAGAATGCCAATTCAAACATATGTTATGCCATATAATGCTCGATTATCTAAGGAAGCTATCTCACGTGAATTATCACGCGGAGGGCAAGTGTTTTATCTTCATAACCGCGTAAGCTCAATCTATCAAAAGGCGAAGGATTTATCGACTCGTTTACCTCAAGCAAGAATTAGTGTTGTTCATGCTAAAATGGATAAAGATGATATTGATGATATAATGACTGAGTTTTATTCGGGTAATATTGATGTTTTGGTCTGTACTTCAATTATCGAAGCTGGATTAGATGTTCCGAATGCCAATACTATAATTATTGAAAATGCAGATACATTTGGTTTATCGCAATTATATCAAATTAAAGGAAGAGTAGGGCGCTCAAATAAAGTAGCATATGCATATTTATTTTATAATCAAAATAAAGAATTGAATGAAATTGCGGATAAGCGTTTAAAGGCTATTAAAGAATTTACAGAATTGGGATCAGGAATAAAAATTGCTCAAAAAGATTTAAATATTCGTGGAGCGGGTGATATTCTTGGATCTGAGCAATCTGGATTTATTGATACGGTTGGTATTGATATGTATGTAAGTATTTTAAGCGAAGTTATTCAAGATAAAAAAGGAATGAAGAAGCAAGATAAAAAAACAAAATCAACTAATATAACTATTGGTGGATATATTCCATCAACATATGCTTTAGATTCAGATAAAATAGAATTATATCAAGAAATAGAAGCTTGTAATAGCCTTTCTTCAATAGAAATTTTAAGAAGAAAAATAAGAGATATATATGGAAGAATTCCAAGTGAAGTTGACAAAATTTTCTTAAAGAGGAAAATTGATATTTTATCATCCAATTATAATATTGAATCAGTTGTTGAAGAGGAAACAATCAATATTATTTTAACTAAGGAATTTTCAACCACTAGAGGTTTAGCTACAAAATTAGGTGAAAAGTTTATGGATATATATGAAGATATTTATGTTAAATTTATCGATAAACATTTAATTATAAAATTGAAAAAGAATAAAAAATCAATCAATAATTTAATATTTATTTTGCAGACGATAAACGCTTTTGATTTAGTAAATTAAATAAATAATATTTTGGTAATAATTGCTAACGAATTAAACTAAATAATGATTTATATTTTTATATTTATTGTGGTTTTACTGTGAAAAAGTTATAATTTAAATATAAAACCAAGGAATATAAAATGAATTTAAAAAACATTTATTCAGATCAATTACGTATTAAATCATATTATAAAAAAAATCTTGATAGTTCCTTTTCTATGTGGCCTCATTCACATGAATATTTGGAAATCATGGAAGTAATTTCAGGAACAGTATATTTAGACATTTATATTAACAAAGAGTTAGTGGAAACTATTAAGGTGCAACCGAATTCAATTATATTAATTACATCTTCAATTTTTCATCGCATTAGAAATGTCGATGATGTAGTTATGACGAATTTAGAGTTTGAACCTAATACTTCTACGACCTCACCATTTATTAAACATGTATTCTACTTAAAACAAGATTCTGAATGGAATGCGATATTTAATTCTAAATACGGTATTAATATTTTTTCTGATACTAATAATATTAAACAATCAATTGAGTCAATCATTAATCGCATTGAGAAAAAAGGATTAATTCAATCTGATGTATATATTGATTCTTTAATTATGCACTTATTAATAAAGATTAGTGAATGTTATAAAATGTTTAAATTGGTTTTGGATGGAGGGACGTTTTATTACTATAAATCTATTGACATTATTAAAAGAAATATCATGAACGATATTTCAGTAAAAGATTTAGCTAAAGAATTAAATATTACTCCTTCTTATCTTGAAAGAATCTTTAAAGAAGTATCTAATATCACAGTAAAAAAATATGTTAATTATTTAAAATTAGAAATAATAAAAGAACAATTAATTAATTCATATGAACCAATAAATGTTCTTTTTAAAAAATATGGTTATAAGACTATGGAACAATTTATTTATCAATTTAAAAGTGTTTATAACATGACGCCTAAAGCTTATCGTAATCAACACCATTTACAAGTTTACTCAAAGTCAGATTTCTCTAATTATAATGAGAAAACCTTTCAAGATAAGAATATAAAATGAATTTTTGATGATTATTTTTTATTGACCCATACTAGCATATCGGTAGTTTCACGATTAGCAAAACAATAATATGGTATAAATTTTAATGTAGTTTTAATATATTTATAAGTTGAATATTCTTTGCCATTATCAAGTTTTCGGTACCCTTCTAGTGATAAGGTGTTCATTTTATAAGTTTCGTTATATTCTATTTTTATATCATGAGTCTTTTTTACAAATAGAGCATTTAAATTTTCACCATTATCAATACCTTCTAAGCAATACACAATCATGCCATATAATAAAGCATATTTATTTTGGCAATATGAGTTATTTGGATTTGCCTCAATGAAAAATGGTTTAACATTAAAATCTATATTGATTTTAGAATTAACTTTTTCATTTTTAAATATAAGATATCCATTTTTAACACCTAAATATTTACACCCGGTAACATTGATAATTGGTTTTTTACTATACCATGGTAAGCGTATTTTTAAGAAATTGTTGGAATCAGCTTTATACTCTACTTCAATTTTAAATTCTTTTGGAAATTGTGATTTTAAAACAATCTCTTTGTTAGTAAAATGTAAAGTGCTTGAGATAAACTGATTTATATATATATCATTATTTTCTTCATAGTATATATATTTGCTAATAGAGGCTATTGTTCTTGCAATATTTGGAGGGCAACAAGAACATTCAAAAAGTTCTACTCGATGGGTTATCGGCAATTTTTGCTTCCAAATATCTTTGACAGAGGTTTCTTTATTTATTTCTTTTAAACGTATTTCTAGAGGATTCTCATAAAAGAAAGCTTTACCATCTAAAGAGGTCGAGGATAAGAATCCGTTATATAAAATTCTTTCTATTTGATCATGATATTCTTTTTTATGCTTTAAATTATATAAATCAAATAAGAACATCATTTCACCAATAGAAGCACATGATTCACTATAAGCCGTTAATGGTGGAAGGTCGTGAGGAATAGTAAATATTTCTCCAGCTCGATAAGAACCGATTGAGCCTGTTATATATTGTTTAGTTAATAAATCCGCATAAAGCTTATTAAGCGAGGAATAGATGGCTTTATCTTTGTTTATATCAGCATATTTAGCCATTCCGTCATATAAATACATAGCTCTTACAGCATGCCCTTCAACACTATTTAATTCTCTTATAGGGGCATTATCTTGAGCATAGTATTTATTTGCAAACTCTTCGTAATAATCTTTTTCATTAGCACCTCTTTTTTCTAAAAAGAAACTGGCCATATTAAAATATTTTTTGTCACCAGTATATTTATATAAGCGTAACAAAGCTAATTCTATTTCCTCATGACCAGGAGTTACAAAATTAACATCATTATTTTTAATAAAGTGTTCATCGACAAACTCTAAGTATTTTTTTATGACATTAAGTAACACTTTTTTGTTCGTCGCTTGATCATAGGCTATTGCCGCTTCAATAAGATGACCAAGATTATATAATTCATGGTCACATCTGTTTTTTAAAATGTCATTTGGCCTAACTACTTGGAAATAAGAATTGAAATAGCCATCTTTTTGTTGATGTGTTGCAATGCTATCTATCAACTGATCACATATTTGCTCATATTCAGCATATTTTTTTCGATCTTTAACTAGATAGTATGCTATAGCTTCAATTAGCTTTGCTACATCGCTATCGTAGGCTCTATGATGACTATCATCCTTATTATCATAAGTAAAAAATATAGCTTTAAATCTAGTATCATTAAATCTTTTAATGATATTTGGAATAGATGCATTAATATTTAATTCATATCTATCTTTCCAAAAACCATCTAGCAAATCAATTTTTTCAAAGTTTATTTCACTCATTGTTTTACTCCTATTATTATTTCATAGTTAATTTTCTTTTCAGTAAATTTATATTTGGTATCTAATTGTGGACCACATGAATTTGATCCAATTCCAGACATTTTATAATCTAGTATTAAATGATTATAAGAATCTTCTATTAAGTCATAGCAATGTTTCTTACTAGAGAGTTCATTTATTGAGTATGGACTATAATTAAAAGAAGAAAATCCTTTAACTTGTATTTTAAGATTGTCTTTTTTTAGACTAATTTCATTAGCTAAATGTGAGTTATTTTCTTGAGGTTTAATATAATCAATCTCTGATTTTATGCAATCGTTAAATTCCCCAAACGTATCTAAATAATGCTTATCGAGATATGATTCATATGGACCATATCCGATATATGAGTATTTATTAAACTTTTTGTTAATTTTAAAATCAAGTCCTAAGCGAGGTAAGTATTCTATTTCATTATTAATATTTAAGTTTAATGAAATTTTTAAAGAATTATTATTAATAGAGTATTCTATCTTTCCTTTTAGAATATTATCTATGGCGATGTTTGCAATAATTTTTTTAGAATCAATGACATAAGATGAGCATTGAACATTATAATTGAATAAACCATATTTATTCCACTTATCTATTTCATATTGATCATTATCAATAGGAGCTCTAATTAATAATAAATTTACATCTTTAGATAATGATTCATTATCATAAATTATCTCTTTAATTAATCCAGTGTTTTTATTGATACTGATGAATAATTTTTCTTTTGTAATGATAAGCTCTCGTTCTTTTTCTAATATCTGGAACTTACAAGGCTCAAACGATAAATCTATTGTCATGTCTTTTACAAATGATTCTTCATAGTACAAGTTGCTATTTACAAATACCTTGAAATTTAATACAGGTTCATCGTTTGCACAAATAAGAACTTCTCCGTGAGGGCTTAAAGAATCTATTTTTAATTTATGGTCATTATAATAAACAATAATGTTATTAACAGTATGAAAATTGAATCTACTGATTAAGTAATAGTTATTACCATCTTTTTTTATTTTTAATTCGCTGTAAGCGGATTTTAATTCCAACATGCTTGTATGTGGTTTTCTTTTATAGTCAATTAAACCATCAACACAAAAGTTTCCACTATGGATTGATTCATTAAAATCGCCACCATATCCAGGCGTATTTTTATTAAAGTTAATTGGAAAAAGATGATCATTAAATTCCCAAACAAATCCTCCAATACATTGTTTGTGATTATAAAAATATTCAACATAATCATGTATATCGCCACAGCTATTCCCCATCGCGTGAGAAAATTCGCAAAGGAGAAGCGGACGATTATCCTTTTTTATTGTTTCATCCATTTTCTCTAAGGATGAATACATTTGAGATATTAAATCTAATTTATAATTATTTCTTTCGCTATGAGAAGTATAAAGAGACTCATAATGAATAAATCTTTGTGATTCTTTTTCCTTCATCATTTTGATTCCTTTAATAATTATTTGACCATATCCAGATTCATTACCTGCGGAGAAAGAAATAATGCTAAAACGATTATGATCGCGCATCATACTTCTATTTAATCTATCAAATATAACTTTTTCAAATATAGGATTATCAGTTATAATATCAAAATCATTAGCGTCATATTGTCCGCTATAACGAACAATTCCATGGCATTCAATATCTGCTTCTAACATAACATATAATCCATATTCATCGCAAAGATATAAAAATTCTGGAGAAGAGGGATAATGAGATGTTCGTACAGCGTTAATATGATGTTCTTTCATAATTTGAATATCTCTTATATAATCATCTTTTGAAAGATAAAACCCAGTTTCATAATTACTATCATGATGGTTAACACCTAATAATTTTATTTCTCGATCATTTATTTTTAGACAAGAACTAAGTTCAATAAATCTTAGCGCGATATAATCATAAATAACTTCGTCACCGGTTTTAATTGTCATATTATATAGATAAGGTTCTTCATTATTCCATAATTTAGCATTTTTAATCGTAAAAGCTATTTTATTTGAAGATGACTTAATATTTATAATTTTATTATTGCTCGCATCGAATACTTCGATGGTTTTAATTAATTTTGGAGCGATAAAATCAATAGTAACATTAACGCCATTATTATCTTTTACATAATTAACATAATATGAAGTAATATGCTTTATATCACGTTCTAAGATATATACGTCTCTAAATAAACCAGATAAGCGGAACTTATCTTGGCATTCGAAATATGTTCCTACACATGTCTCATACACAAAGACAATTATTTCATTTACACCATCATATAAATATTTAGTAATATCAAATTCGCTTGTGCAATGTGATACTTGATCAAATCCGATAAAGTGATTGTTTAAGTATACATAGATACAACTATCTTTGCCTTCAAAATTTAAATAATATTTTTGGTTGATATTTTTTTTGAATATAAATGATTTACGGTAAACCCCATAATTAGAGTCATCAATAAATGGAGGTTTGATGTCAATTAGATAGTGATCGTTTACATAGCAAATATTACCATATCCATATACTTGATAATTGCAAGGGACCTTAATTTTATTAAAAGAATCGTTTATGTTAAATTTTTCGTTTTTTAAATAATAGTGAAAATCCCAATCGCCATTTAATAAGGTAATTCTACTACCACCTTTATAAACGCTTTTCTTATCATGTATTCTTTTCGGACAGTAAAAATTTCTATCAATTAATCGATTTACTGAGATATGGTTTATGTCTTTGTGATAAGAATGCTTCATAATATTTTATTTCCTTTTTTTGATTAGTACAAATGTTAAGATTAAACCGGCAACTACAATTACAGCACCGACAGATGCTCCTATAATTAAGCCTGTGTTTGTTTCTGGAGTATTATTTGGTTTATCATCTTCTGATGGTTTTCCTTTAGATACAATTATTTCTCTTTCAATTTGAGATGCATTATATGTTACATCGTCTTCAATATAAGATGATGAATAAGTAACGTAGTATATGCCGATTGATGTAGGAGTAAATTTGTTATTTTCAACAGTGATTTCATTCCCTATCGGATCTTCAACTTTGATGGTAACACTTCTTTGAACATTATTTTTATCAGTCGCGGTCGCAGTTGGAAGAATAATTTCTTGATTGGTATAACCTACTGTAGGGAATTCGCCATCTAAGACAATGTCATATCCTTTAGTTACTTCAATTTCTAGTGGGTCAGACAAACCGATATTTCCAGCAAGGTCGGTTACTTCTAAAACTAATTTATATTTTCCAGTGTTAGGAAAAGAAATTTGCTTTATTAAACTAGAAGTAGTATCAACATTTCCTACATATGAAAATGTTTCTTCATCATTATGATAAACTCTTAATTTACTATTAGTTACCAAATCGTCAGCAACAGATGCAAAGTCCATAATAGGTCTTACATAAAAATCAGCAGAAGTATTTGGTGAATGTAACCATTTTTCGATTCTTAGGGTGTATTCTGTATTTTTTGTGTAAACTTGTTCGGTGCTTTTTTGAATGGCAGGAATGCAAGGTGCTACGTTATCTTCGAGCATACCATCATCATTTAAGCACATTGTTTGGCCATTAATATTTTTGATAACAACCTCATTAATTGTATCTGCTTCTAATTCTGAATGTGCAAACCAAAATTCAATGTTTGTTGCATCTCCATAGTGCTTTTGCATGAAAGATAAGTATTGTTCTTCCTTATTTCCAATTTCACCCAACTTATGAAATGGAACCATTTCATCTAGCCAACTACAATAGCCCGAAAAGAAATTAGTTGTATCAAACGAAATTTTGAATGAGGAGTTATTTGTAAATACACCGCTTATATAGCCACCACTATAGGTTTCCCAATTTGATGTTTCTTGCTCACAAAATTCCATCCAACTGCTTGTTTCACCAGGATTAGTTGAATTGCTTGACCATATTCTGAATCTGGTGTTGAATCCGGTATCCACATTAATAAGAAAAATATCGTAAGGAATGCTAATACTTGTATGATTTTCTAATAATGTTCGAGTTTCATCGTCGTAATCAGGAATTTGAAATTCTACACTTGCTATTTGATTATTTGAGACATCAAATTGTTGTTTAATGCCGATTCCATTAGCGTACTTATCGTTAGAATCATATTTTCTTACTCCATGGGCACCATCTTTTTGAAATCCAGAATCGCTAGTGCTTATCCAGTTAAATACATTATCGATTTCTATTGGATTAATCGCTTTTGTTTCAGCTTTGACTAGCAAATTATTATTTCCAAATATTAATAAGCCTAGTAATGACGCAAATATAATTTTTTTCATTTTTTAACCTCCTAAATAATGCTTTGTATTGTATTTGAGTTTAATTTTTCATTTTCAATGACTTTAAAACGATATAGTAAGCCAGGGATGGCTTTTAATTCTTGATTATATACTCCTTTGTCTTCAGATATGAACTCGCCGTTTTCTTTGACGTATCCGATTTCATAGTTATTTTCAATAGTGCTATTTTGTATTTTAAAATTAGCTTCTTCTGTTGAAAGTAAATAGATATAATCTCCGTTATTTATTGCATAAGCTAATGAGCCATCTTCTGTTTTAAAATCAAATTGTGTTTTTGATGTTCTAATACTTTGAATCTTATTTTGGTTAGGCAAATCTTCATCAACATTAAATATTGCAATGTCCTCTGAATCAGTAATTGCAAAATATGGACCGGCTTTATTTATTCCGTCGAGCATCTTTTTTGCAAGTGCAAAAGCCGGCTTTTCTTGTTTTGTTATATTGTCGAGGATTCCCCAATCATAATATCCCCAACTATTAGTGATAACGGAAGGAGTTATTAAGTCGTATATTGAATATCCTCCACCTAGCATATTTGTCATTAAATAAAGCGAAGCAGTATTTATGAAATGACCTGTATTTTCTGCAATCTGTGGATAAGAATTAAGTCTTTCTTTCATTTGAATAATTATATTTTTATTAAATGAAATTGAGCTGTTATAGGTGTCTTCACCAACTAAATCAATGGATGATAAAGAACATACGTTTTGCCAATTAGTATAACTAATGTCTTCATTAAAACAGCATAAGTTTACTCGAGTTATAACTTTATATTTAGAAGCTTTTACTACTTTTCCAATATACTCAGTTGCATATAGTGTTTCTTCCCAAGCTTCTTCATAAGTTAATAATTCCCCATTTTCTTTTCTAAGTTCATGTTCAGTTATTCTTTTTTCAGCATATAAATCTGGTTCGTTTCTAACTTGAATTGAGATGACTGTGTTTGAATTATTTTGTTTACTCCAATCATATATGGCATTCATTAGAGCCTCTACCATTAGGGCTTCTCTTTTTAAAAGATTTTCATTTGTCTGTACAAAAAATAATGCATCTGGATGATTCAAGGTGTTTTTATATTGAGGGTATTTATCAGTATCATTTTTTATATAATCTGGAATAGTTCCACTCATTCCACCGATGTTTATAGTGAATAATAGTATTTCAACTTTTAGATTATATTTTTTAGCTAAAGAAAGAATTTTCGAAAGGTTTCTAAAATCATACGCTCCTTCGCGAGGCTCAATATCTTTCCATTGAATAGGGAGTTCAACCATTTTAATTCCTAGTTTTTGTGATTCTTGAAAATAATATTCTAAATCATTAATTGATTCTTTTTGGACATCTAATAACCAATCTATACGAATTTGAGCTCCATTAAAATTAAATGGATTTCCATCAACTTCGATATATTTTCTTTTACTTTTAGTTTCCTTAATTTGCGACACCATTATATCTTCATTAGTTGGTAAAGATGAAATGGTCGTTGTTTTACACCCTACAAGCAAAGATGATGTTAAACATAATAAAGCAAGTGCTTTGTTCATTATATTCCTCCTATAAAGTCGATTGTATTTGATTTAAAGTTAGATTCATAATTGTCAATATTTAAACGATATAATTTGTCGCCTTTTAAACTTAATTTACTATCCGTGATATTTAATTTTTCTTTTTGAATGAAAGAACCATCGTTATTTACATATCCTGTATACAAAAAAGGCTGATAATTTGCTCCTTGAATGCTTATTGTAGCATCGTCTGTTAAATATATATCGATATACTTATCACCAGTAATTAGATAACCCATAGATGCGTTATTTGCTTCAAAAGTCACTAACGCACGATTTGTTTGCATCGTTTGAGTTATTTGCTCGCTAGGAATATTATTTCTAATATTAAAGGAAGCGATATTTTCAATATCTTCTAAGATAAAGTCTGATCCAGCTAGAGTTATTCCATTAATAATCTTACGGCTAAGAGATGTATGTGACTTATCTTGCAAAGTGACATTATCAACAATTGACCAATCATCCCAACCATATTCATTTACCGCTATTTCAGGTGTGGCAAGATCATAGATCATATACCCCCCACCCATGGCAAGACAACCTAGAATTAATGAAGGCGTTGTATTATATGAACCATCATTTTCACTGATATGTGGAAAGTTATTACCATTAAATATTTCTTGACTATTAAAATCTTTTATCACAGATTTATTAAATGAAACTGTTTGTTCATATGTATCATCTCCAACAATGTCTATTCCTTCCAAAGAGTAGATTTTTTGAACAAAATTTTGCCATGAATCTTTATATGCTTGCGCAACATTTACTCTAGTTATACATTTATAATCTGACTTTTTAACAACTTTTCCTAAATAGTCATAAGCATCTAAAGTTTCTTGCCAAGCTTCAATGTCTGTTAAACGTCTTGAACCATCGACGGTCATTATTTCTTGTTGAGATAAGACAAAGCGTGGGAATGTATCAGATTCATTGTGAATTTGAATAGCGCTAACGACATGGGTATTATTATTTGATATGGACCATGTATTTATTGCAGACATTAATTCATTTAACCATTTACCTTCACGCTCTAGTAGTTTTGCATTATTTTGCACTAAAAATAATCCGTTTGGAGATTTGAGAGACTTGTATCGAGGATATGTTAAGCTATCTTCTTTTATATAATCAGGAACGTTATCGCTCCAACCGGTAGTATTTGTAGAGAATAAAAGAAATTCGACTTTTAATTCTAGTTCATTTGCTATTGATAAAATTTTTCCAACATCACGGAAATTATACATATCCTTTGATGGCTCACTTTCTCTCCAAGGCAGAGGGATTTCGACTAAACTAACACCAAGATTTTTAGCACATTGAAAATATGTTTTTATTTCATCAAAAGATTTGTTTTCTTTATAAATAAGTAAATCAGTTCGTATTTGTATTCCAATAGGAGTGACAGGTTTTCCATCTAAAGAATAGTATGTCTTACCTGATTTTGTTTTTTTTATTTCACTAATAAAATTACTTGTAGATGGCTCATTAATTTGTTGTTTATTACATCCGCATGACAGTAAGATTATAGATATTGATAATAGCTTTAATATTTTTTTCATATATACCTCTATTTAAAAGCAGATTGAATTGAGTTTCCGATAAAGTATTTTTGTAACGAAAATAGAACTATGACCATCGGAATTGAGAACATAACTGATCCCGCTAATGTTAAGTTCCAATTGGTTGTGTAACTATTTTGAAAGTTTAATAATGATAAAGATAAAGTCTTTTGTTCATCATATAGCAAATAAAGATTAGGACCGATATAATCTGACCACATTGAAGTAAAAAGAAATATAAACAAGGTTATTAAGATTGGTTTCATGTTAGGTAGAATAACCTTGAATAATGTTGTTAATGAAGAACAGCCATCTATTTTCGCAGCATCATCGAGGTCTTTTGGAATTGACATTATGAATTGCCTCATCATAAATATGTTATATGCGCTTCCACCAAATGCTGGAATAATTAATGGTAAAAATGTACCTATCCATCCAATTTTCTTAAAAACAACAAATGCTGGAATCATAGTAACTACCCAAGGTAGCATCATCGTACCAATTAAAATTGCAAACAGAAAATTTTTTCCTTTAGCTTTAAATCTAGCAAAACCATAAGCGGCTAATAAAGAGCCAGTCATATTAAGAATCATAACAGGTATCATTATTAATAAAGTGTTACCTAAACTCCTTAAAAAATTCATAGTTTTGAAAGCTTCAATATAATTTTGAAATTTCCAGGTTTTTGGTAACACAGAAGGATTGATGGTTAATATCTCCGAATCGCTTCCAGCAAAGGAATTTAAAACCATATATATAAAAGGAAAGACAAAAAAGAATGTGATGATAATGGAACAAATATTCCATAAAATGCCATTTATACTTTTTATATTTCTTTTGTTTCTAGTTGCCATCATAGTACACCTTCTTTCCTACAGTTTTAAAGAAAATAGCTGTAAACACAGATATTATTGCGAAACATATCCATGCCATAGCGCACGCATAACCCATACCTGCTCCAGAAAAGGCGTTATCCATAATAGACATAGTCATAGTATAGGTATTATAATTGTCACCAAATAAAAGAGTGATTTCTGTAT
The DNA here is from genome assembly GCA_902493275.1 of uncultured Bacillota bacterium. Classification (GTDB taxonomy): domain Bacteria; phylum Bacillota_I; class Bacilli_A; order RFN20; family CAG-449; genus CAG-449. Next base: position 43,929 of record CABUOQ010000003.1, read on the forward strand.
ATGCTTGTAGGGTGTTAATAAAACCAGTAGCTAATAAGAAAAATAAAGATGGTGATATATGAGGGATTACGATTTTAAATAGGGTTCTTATCTTTCCAGAACCATCTACTCTAGAAGCATCAATTAAATCTCCGGGAACATTTTGTAATGCGGATAAGATGACAATCATCCACGGGCCGATTGCACCAAGAGAGTTTATTAAAACTACGGTAATCATCGCGGTTGCAGGACTTCTTAAATCAATTTTACCGAATCCAAGGCTTTGTAAGATATTTACAATTAAACTTCGATCTTGACATACTAATAGTTGCCATAATAAAGCACTTGATACAGCAGGAATGACAGCTGGTAAATATATCAAAACACGATATAAATTTCTAAGTTTTCTAAATTTTCCTTTTTGATTTAAAAACAAAGCAATTAGAAATGAAAAAACAATAGTGACTATTACTTTAAGAATGGCATATAGAAATGAATTTTTTATCGAATTTAAAAACAGATGATCAGTTTTAAAAATATCACTATAATTCATCCACCCAATAAAGTGTAAAGGTTTAGTTGTTATTGTCGATACTTTAGCGTTAGTAAATGATAATATTAATGATACTATCATAGGAACTAAAGTAAAGCATATCAAAGCGATAAGCCATGGCAGTATATACAAATAAAATTGATGTTTAGAGAGAAACTTTTTGAATTTCCTCCAGGTTGAGTTTTTATTTATTTGTTCCATATTATAATCTCGCCAATACACGTTTTATTTCATCTTCGATATCTTTTTTGCAAAGTTTTAGAGCTTCTTCTGTTGATAGTGGAGAGTCGCTATCCCATGTCTTACCATAATTTAAGCCTAATTTTGATTCCATTGTAGTTGTGTTGATGTATTGTGAAAATTTAAGTGGTTCAGCAATAGATGTCATGTTATAAAAATATTTATTGAGTTCTTGTTGCTTCTCATTGCCACTATTTAGATATGCATCACTACTTGCAATAGTTTTATTTGCGGGAACGTTAAATGACTCACCATTTCTTATTTCTTGTTGCACACCAGAAGTTAGAATATATTCTAAAAATTTATATGCGACACCTGGATATTTTGTTTGTGAATTGATACTAATTCCAACATAACTCGTTGTAGTAAACACTTCATCATCAGCATTTCTTACAGGTCCAGGAGCAACACCTATATCAAATGAGGTGTTTTCCCAATCGTAAGCTTTAAATGACCATCTTCCTGCCCATACTACAGAAACAGATCCGCTTTTAAAACCAATACCTGTGTCAACAGATTTTACATCTAATGGTGTTGAACTTGCTTTATCACCATAACAATAATTTGTTAAATGTTTAAAAGCAGCAATTAATTTTTCATCATCAGCATTGAAAGTTTTCCCATCATTTGAGAAGAATGCTCCTCCTTGTTGCTGAACCCATTCCATGACATGTCTCCATGGAATATAATCAAAAACAGTACCATATCTCTCGAAACCACCATTTGTATCATATTTAGTTAGTTGATAGCAAAATTCTTCATTTTGTTCCCAAGTCATAGGTTTGGTGGAACTTGGATAGACTCCATCATCTGACGGATAACCAATTAAATCTTTTAATGAAGTATCATGTGTGCTGTTATATTCATCAATGTGATTTTTGTTATACACCATCATGAAATCGGCACTTAAATCTTTAGCAAATGCATATAAATCACCTTGACCTAGAATATTATTTTCATAGTCGTAACGGTAAAAATTATTTGCTTCCCATAAATCTGATTCTTTAAGATTTGTTCCTTTTTCAATATATGGTTGTAGGTTTAATAGATTCTCATCTCTTAAAAAAGAAGAAATCTCTCCAGCTTCCATGAAAAACATATCTGGAGCTATTCCAGCACCAAAATATGTTTTTAAATTGTCAAAATATGATGATTTATTTTCTCTAATTGTGATAGTCCAATTTGGATAAATAGTATTAAATTGACTTGCGAGTTTTCTATATGCATTAGCATTATCGTATACATAGAATTCAATTGAACATTTTTGATCTTCGTTGGCTGATTGATATCCTTGCGAAGAATTTACTGTTGTATTACATCCAGCTAGTAATAAACCTATACATGATAATAATGTTAACTTATTTTTCATAAAAATCCTCTTTCTTTTAGTTTTATAATTAGTATTATTATTTATTAGTTTATATCAATCCAAATTGTAGAAGAATAATTTTCAAAAATAGTGATATAAAAAGTGTAGTTTCCATCAGCAGTGACTTCAAAATTGTCACCATTAGCTTTGAAATTGGTTTCTAATACATTGCAGCCACTATTGAGATTACTTATTCCATACCATCTTTCAGGATCGGATAAAAGATGGAAAGTGAATACATCACCAACTTTTAAATTTGTATTTGTTGAATATTTTTCTAATGCTGATGGATCATCATACATATCAGATAATTTAATACCTGTATTGTCTTGCCAATCGCCAGTTCCGTTTAAAAATGAACCACATCCTACCATGTAACAATTGTCTCTTTCAGCTGGAGGGGTAAAACTATTCACAGCAATATAAATGTCTGCAGTATAGTTTGCCCAAATTGATACGTAAATTGTATAATTTCCAGATACTTTTGTTTTTATATTATTATCGCCTTCTTTTTCAAAGAATGCACCTTGGTAATCAGGATGTGTAACATCTAATAAATCACCGGTTCCATACCAACGATCAGGAGTAGATAATAAGTGGAACATAAATACATCGCCTGCAAGCAAATCTACAGTAGTAGTATATTTTTCAAGAGCGTTAGGATTATCGTTCATTGTTTCCAATTTAATACCAGTGCTTTCTTGCCAGTCGCCAGAACCAGTTAAATAAGAACCATATCCTACCATATAACAATCATCAACTAGAACTTCGGAAGAACTAGATTCCGATGATACCTCTATAGAAGAACTGGATTCTGAAGATACTTCTTGAGAAGAACTTTCTTCACTGGAAGAGACAACTTCTGATGAGATTGATTCCTCGTTGGAAGACACTTCTTGGGAACTACTTTCTGATAAAGAAGTAGAACTATTTACAAAAGAAGAACTTGAACTACTATAATTAGATGATGAAGACATACTAGAGTTATTTTCGTTACAAGCAAATAAGCCACCTATAAATAAAGAGCTTATGAAGAGCATTTTAAAGTGTTTTTTCATTTATAATTAACTCCTTTCATTAATTATTTTTATATCTTAAGTGTTACAAAATCGTTTTTAATAAGCAATACGCTTACTTTGTCTTAGTTCACTTTTTCAAGGTTTTATTAATATTTATTAGACATAATTTAGATAATTTTTTTTAATTATTATAGTAAAAAAATATATTTATTATTATTTATAATAATACTATGATAAAGAGCTACAAAAAATCAAAAAACTATGAATTGCGTTTTTATAAAAATTAATATAGTATTTTTTTACAGGAGATATTGAATATGGATGATTTAAATAACAATCAAAATAATAATGATAAGTTTGTTTCATTAATTAATATTAATAAAACATTTGATAAAAATGTTAGGGCAGTAGTTGATTTTAATTTAGACATTAAACGATATGAATTTATTGTCTTTGTTGGTCCTTCAGGATGCGGAAAATCAACAACATTAAGAATGATTGCAGGTTTAGAGGAAATAACTTCAGGTGAATTATATTTTGATGGAGTATTAGTTAATGATTATACTCCTAAAGAAAGAGACATAGCTATGGTATTTCAAAATTATTCATTATATCCTAGTATGACAGTTTATGAAAATTTAGCATTTTCTTTAAAAGTTAGACATTATGAAAAAGAAGAAATTCATAAGCGAATAATGAAGGCGGCACAGATATTAGATATTTCAGAGTTATTATATCGTAAACCAAAAGAACTTTCAGGCGGTCAACGTCAAAGGGTAGCATTAGGTAGAGCTATCGTCAGAGATGCAAAAGTATTTTTAATGGATGAGCCTTTAAGTAATCTTGATGCAAAATTAAGAGTACAAATGCGTAGTGAAATTATTAATCTTCACCGAAAAATAAAAGCTACAACTATATATGTTACTCATGATCAAACAGAAGCGATGACTATGGCTGATCGTATAGTTGTAATGTCTAAAGGATATATACAACAAATAGGAACACCAGAAGAAATTTATGCTCGTCCAAAAAACAAATTTGTTGCTTCTTTTATCGGAAGTCCGGCGATGAATTTTATAGAAGTTAATTATACAAATGATAATAACATTGTTTTTGATAATGGATTTAAATTAATAATTAGTGATTCATTTGCTAAAAAACATAATCAATTTTATAAAGAGCAACTAAATATTAAACAATTAAAATATCAAAAACTAGAAGATGAATTACAACAGTTACAATCACATACATTTACAAAAAGAAAGCAAATAATTAAAAATAAAAGTGATATTGAAGAAATTTCTAACAATATGAAGTTATTAAATGAAGCAATTTTAATTAATAAAAAAATTGTCAATAATGAAAACCATAGAATTGTTCTTGGAATTAGACCAGAAAATATAAAATGGTCCTTAAAAGAGAAAGCAAATTATTTATCAACTGAAGTTATTCTTTCGGAATTATTAGGTGATGAATATTATATACATTTTAATATTGAGAATACAAAATTTGTTTTGAAAACACATATCAAAAACAAATTACTATCTGGTGATAAGATATATATTTCTTTTGATCCTAATGATATATATTTCTTTGATTTAGAAACAGAGTTGACAATTAATATCTAATGCATTTTAATGATTTTTGTTAATATTTATTATGATGAATGATGCGTATCTTTGCTATTTAAAAATATACTTTTTAATTATGAAATTCAAATTAAGATATTGACAAATTTTACATTTACCATTATCATCTAAGTATAGATAACACTACAAGTTCAAATAAGCATTTTGCTATCACACCCGTTAGGGATAGTCTCCATATAGGAGATTTTTTTATTTTCAAATTTTTACTAAAGTTTATATTTTAGGGGCTTTATATTTGTTTTAATATATAGTATTATTTAAATATACAGGGAGTAAGAATTATGGATAATTATTATATTGGATTAGATTTAGGAAGCGACTCAGTAGGATGGGCGGCTACTGATGAAAATTATAATCTTTTAAAACTAAATCGAAAATCTGCTTTTGGGGCAAGAATTTTTTCTGCTGCAAATGGATGTGTTGAGCGAAGATCCTTTCGTTCTTCCAGAAGAAGGATGGCAAGAAGAAAATATCGAATTCATTTATTAAATGAGTTATTGTGTGAAGAAATTTCAAAAACTGATGATACATTTTTCCTTCGTTTATCAAATTCAATGTATAAATTAGAGGATAAAAAACATTTAGGAAAAAGTTTGCTTTTTAAATCAATTGATGAAGAAAAGCAATTTAATAAACTTTACCCTACAATTTGGCATTTAAGGCAAAAGTTAATATATGATGATGAAATTGCTTTTTCAAATATAAAAAATGTTTATTTTGCACTTCATCATATCATTAAATATCGGGGAAATTTCATAAGTGAGAATGATATTTCTAGCAAAGGGTTCAACTATGAAAGATTAAATGATTTAAATAATGTTTTAAAATCTTCTTTGGAAAACGAAGATGATGAGCCTATATTTGATGGCGATATTATCTATGGTACTTCAGAAAATTGGAGTAAAATAGAAAGCATTCTAAGTAATAAAGAATTAAATGCTAAAAATAAGCAAAAACAATTAAAAGAATTATTTAATTATAAAAACAAAAATGATTTGATAGATTTATTTATTATTATTGTAACTGGTGGTAAGAAAAAATTTAATGATATAGATATTTGCTTTAATGATTCATTTGACGATAAAGAAGATGAGATACAAGCTTCTCTTGGTGAACAATATGATGTTGTTTTGATTGCAAAAGAAATGTTTGATTATATTTATGTTAAAAAATTAATGGGAGAACATAAATATCTATCCGATTCCATGGTAGATTTATATGATAAGCATGCGCGGGATTTAAAACTTCTTAAATCTCTGATTAAAAAACTCGACTTAAAATTGCAATTAACTGATAAAAAAAGTAATTATTATGCAATTTTTAAAAAGAATAAAATAGATGAAGATAATAAAAAACAACAAAATAACGAGGAAGATAAAAATAGTAATAAAAATAAAAAGGGGTTAAATAACTACCCTTCTTATGTTGGTCATAATTCATGTGAAACTAAATGCAATATAGAAGATTTCAATGATACAATAAAAAAATTGATTATAGATAATAAACAAGCTCTTGAAGAAATTGATTTGGATACGACAAAATATATTTTAGAACAAGTCGAAAATAAAACTTTTTTGAAGACAATTGCAAGTTATACAACAAGTGCTATACCTCATCAACTTCATGAAAATGAATTAAAAGTTATTTTAAAAAATGCTAAGAGCAGATATCCAACAATTTTTGCAAATGATTTAAATGAAAAAATTATTAAACTTTTTCTTTTTAGAGTGCCATATTACTATGGTCCACTTAATAGTGAAAGCCCATATTCTAATTTAGAAAAGAAAGATAAATATGCTAAAGTTTATCCTTGGAATGTAAATGAAATAATTGATGATAATAAAACAAGACAAAAGTTCATGGCTAAATTAACTAATAAATGCCAATATTTAGAAGAATGTAATGTATTACCAAAATCATCATTACTATATGAAGAATATATGATATTAGATCGTTTAAATACAATGATTGTTAATGGTGAAAGACTAAATCATGAATTAAAAGATAAATTATATAAAGAAATTATTTCTAAAAAGAAAACCACGTTAGCAAATATACAAAAATTGCTATCAAAAGTTTATAATTTTAATGAAAATGAAGTAATAATAAGCGGTGTGAATTTGGATGTCGCTTTTGAAGCAGTAACACATTATACTTTGAGTAAAGAGTTTGATTTACCAAAAGATTATAAAATGCTTGAAGAGTTGATTAATTATTCAACAATTTTTGCGGATGATAAAAAAGAACTAGAGAGATTTATTAGAAGTAACTACTCTTTTCTTTCGGATGCACAAATAAAGTGTATTAAATCATTGGGTACTAAAAAATGGGCTTCATTCTCTAGAGAATTATTAGATGGCATTACTGTAGCGGATGAGTTAGGTGAAGTAAATACGATAATTGGATTTATGAGAAACCAAAGTAAAAACTTTCAAGAAGTATTAAATGGATATGGATTTAATAAGGTAATAGATATCAAAAATCGAGAATTTAGAGGGGATAAAACTAAATCAAAAATAATAAAAGAAAAATTAGATGCTGTTCCGGCAATATTTAGAAGAACAATCAACCAAACTTTGTTAATATTAGATGATATTGTTTCGGTTGCAAAAAAGGAGCCATCGAAAATTTTTGTTGAAGTTACAAGAGAAGACTTAAAAAACAAAGATAAAATTGAGTCTAAAAAGAGAAGAAAAGAATTAGAAGAATTTTTAAAGTCTATTAAAAATGATAAAGAATACTATTATAAGCAAGCACATGAATTGCTGGAAGAATTAAATGATGAAAGAATCTCAGATTTAAGATTAAAAGGTAAGCATTTATATTTATATTTTAAACAATTAGGTCTAGACCTTTATAGTGGTGAAAAGATTAATATTGAAGATGTTTTAAATTCAGATAAATATGATATTGATCATATCGTTCCTCAAAAATTAATTAAAGATGATTCTTTAGATAATATGGTTTTAGTCAATAGAGAAGCTAATCAAAAAATTAAAAAAGATACATATCCTTTGCCACTTTCAATTAGAAATGAAAAAACAAAATCTATTTGGAAATATTTAGTTGAAAAAAAAGCAATTACTCAAAAAAAATATGATAATTTGGTGCGTGATACAGAGATAACAGATTCTGAATTATCACAATTTATTAATAGGCAAATTAATAATATAAATGCATCAAATAAAGTTGTTAAGGATATTATTAATATCAAATACCCTAATACAGATGTTATTTTTTCTAAGGCACAATATCCTAGCTTTATAAGAAAAGAATATAGAATTGTTAAAGTAAGGGAATTAAATGATGCCCATCATGCTGTTGATGCATATTTAAACATTGTGTCAGGCAATATCTTATATACCACTTTTTCGAATATGTCTATGATTATGGTTCGAAAAAAAATTAATGATATAAGCCAAGATGATAATAAAGAAAAAACAGATAATATGGAAAGTGTCATTAAATATAATTTTAAAAAGAATAATCTTTTAGATCGCGTTAAGAAAACATGTTTTAGAAAAGATGCTTTAATAACATATAAATGTGATTTTGTTAATTCCGGATTTTATGATATGACGATATATAAAGCAGAAAATAATTTAATACCAATTCATACAAAAAAAGATAATCCGATGAATGATGTTACAAAATATGGTGGATATAGTTCTGCAAAAAGTTCGAAATTAGCATTGATAGAATATACAAAAGGAAAGAAAGTTGTTAGAAAAATTAATGCTGTAAAACCTATTTATGAAAAAATGTATAGTAATGATGAAGATAAATTCTTAAAAATAATTGCTAATGATGATAAAGCACAAAATATTAAATTATTAAGATATATACCTATAAATCAGAAAATAATATATGATGGTGGATATTATTTATTATTAAATAATAATGAAACTAGAAATAAACTAAAATTGATTTATCAAAACTATATTGATAATGATTTATTATATTATTTTACAAAAGCTAAAAAATTGATAGATATTGAAGATAATGAAGCTCATCCAGAGCAACTTGAGCAGAAAATTATAACAAGTAGAAATGGAAAACCTTTTGTTATTTCAAAGGAAAAGAACTTAGAAGTAATGAAAGCATTATATAATAATGCATTTAATAAAGTTTATGATTCAAGTAGGACTATATTAGATTTAAGAAATGATGTAATTTTGGATATTTTTGAATCACAAACCTTATCAAAGCAACTTGAAATTATATTAGATTCGATGATTTTTATGTCAAGAAATTATAATTCAAGTGAACTATATAATACTAAAAAATACAAATGTTTTGAAAAATTGATTAAGACAAATACAAATTTAGTATCTAAAAATATATCAAATAATAAAATTTATCTTATTCATGATTCTCCTTCTGGGTTATATTCTTATAAGGAAAAGATTTAATGCCGTTTAGAACAGTCATAATTTCTTCACATTCTAAATTAGAATATTCTTTAAATTATCTTGTTTATAAAACAATAGAAGAAACCAAAAAAATAGTATTAGATGAAATTCATACATTAATTATAGAATCAACTATGGTTTCAATAACATCATCCTTATTAGTTGAATTGATGAATAAAAAGATAAAAGTTATTTTTTGTGATGAAAAAAAGAATCCGCATTCAGAATTAATCCCATATTATGGTAATTCTCAAACAGTAACAAGAATTGAAGAACAAATTAATTGGTCTAAAGACATAAAAGATAGTATTTGGCAAAGAATTGTCATTGAAAAAATTAAAAATCAAGCAAAAGTTTTATCTTTAATTGATAAAAAAGAAGCTGATAAATTATTTCAATACTCTAATGAAGTAGAAATAGGTGACATAACAAATCGCGAAGGGCATGCGGCTAAAGTTTATTTTAATCGACTCATGGGACTTAATTTTTCTCGCGGAGGATCTGATAAAAGAAATATATATTTAAATTATGGTTATTCTATTTTATTAGCACAAATAAATAGATGTATTGTATCTAAAGGTTATTTAACTCAACTAGGTATTCATCATAAAAATGATTTTAATCAATTTAATCTTTCGTGTGATTTTATTGAGCCTCTTAGACCGATTGTAGATAAATTATCTCTTAGTTTAAATGATGAAAACTACAAATCTGAATTAATTAATATGCTGAATACGTGCTTTATTATTAATGGCCAAAACCAATCATTGCATAATGCAATTGAAATATACTGTGCTTCTATTTTTAGAAGTTTAAATACAGGTACAATTAATGAAATTGTATTTATTGAGATAATATGAGTAACAGATTTATGAGAATTATTTTGTTTTTCGATTTACCAGCTGTAACTAAAAAAGACCATAGAGAATATACAAGATTTATCAAACAAATAAAAAAACTTGGCTTTATAATGATGCAAGAAAGTGTTTATACAAAATTAGCCCTAAATCCTTCGGTTTCTAATTCAGCAATAAATGATATTAAAAAGAATTTGCCTCCAGAAGGAGTAGTTTCTGTATTAACAATTACAGAAAACCAATTTGCATCTATTGATTATCTAATTGGTGAAATAAAAACTGATATTATTTCAAATGAAGATGAGGTTATTAAATTATGAATAAGATACTAGTTAATGATTTTAAAATAGAAGAAAGTGAAGATTCTTTAGATAGTTGCTTATTAATAATTCAAAATAAGAAAAAACTATATAAAGTTTTAATGAATCTTGATAGTGATTTTGAAGATACGCCGTTTATTAAAATTATCGATAATTCGTATAAATTATTAAAAAACAGCGACTATATTGATTATATTCCTAATTTATTACTAATAGATGTTAATACTAAAAAAAATATTAATGCTTTACTTCGGCAAATTAAAGTTGTATCATCTGGAGAAATAAAAAAAACATGTGGAAAAATTGTTGAAGAATTAATTGATTGTTTTAATAATATAAAATTTGAGTCAACATTTAGTTTATATGAAGAAATTGAATTTGAAGATGACGATTTATTAAAGTTATTATCAATAAAAATAGAAGACAATAAATTAGATATTTTAAATAGATTAATTACATATATAAAGATAAGTTATGAATTAAGAAATATAAAAATATTTATTACTTTTAATATATATTCTTTATTAGAGGATGAGGAAATAAATTTATTAATTAAAGAGACCAAATTATTAGGTGTTAAATTAATAAATATTGAAACAAGCGATGTTCATAAAAATAATTTTGATATAAAGAAAATATTAGATAAAGACCTTTGTTTAATAGAATAATTATTCTATAATATTAATAGATGCATTGCCTTAAGCCTATTAATTTGAGGTTTGAGAGTAGTGTTATCTATTATTACTTTCAAACACTTGCGGATGCGGATATTCCAAGCGACATGTTTGAGAGTAGTGTTATCTATTATTACTTTCAAACTAAACGTCAATATAAGCATTGTCCATTACAGTTTGAGAGTAGTGTTATCTATTATTACTTTCAAACTAAACGTCAATATAAGCATTATCCATAACAGTTTGAGAGTAGTGTTATCTATTATTACTTTCAAACCTTTTTGACTTTGTGTGCTCTAAACCAGTTGTTTGAGAGTAGTGTTATCTATTATTACTTTCAAACATTTAAAAAAATTAGTGACTTCGCCAGGGTGTTTGAGAGTAGTGTTATCTATTATTACTTTCAAACTACTTATTAATTATTACTGGTTACTTTATTGTTTGAGAGTAGTGTTATCTATTATTACTTTCAAACTACCTGCTTCAACAATCATATCAAGCCTATGTTTGAGAGTAGTGTTATCTATTATTACTTTCAAACTTGACGGATTGGAAGTAGTGGAAGATACAGGTTTGAGAGTAGTGTTATCTATTATTACTTTCAAACCAGGTATATTCGCATTGACTTAAACAAGGAGTTTGAGAGTAGTGTTATCTATTATTACTTTCAAACGAATGTGATTGTGATTTAGTTGAATCTATTGTTTGAGAGTAGTGTTATCTATTATTACTTTCAAACTACCTGCTTCAACAATCATATCAAGCCTATGTTTGAGAGTAGTGTTATCTATTATTACTTTCAAACTTGACGGATTGGAAGTAGTGGAAGATACAGGTTTGAGAGTAGTGTTATCTATTATTACTTTCAAACCAGGTATATTCGCATTGACTTAAACAAGGAGTTTGAGAGTAGTGTTATCTATTATTACTTTCAAACGTTTAAAAAAGTGAAAATTTTCATTTTTTGTTTGAGAGTAGTTAATATACTTATTAATGGTTATAGAAGGAGATATAATAAATGAAAAAAATGAAACCGGAAGAAGTTGAATTTCATAAAGCGTTATATGAAATATCTTTAAAAAAAGCAAGAAAAGAAAATCCGGGAATAAATATTTTAGAAGAGAAAATGCCAAGATTTATGACTGATGAAACTTGGGGAAAGATTGATGAAGATGCAGGATATAACGCTATATGTCCATATAAAATTGTTGATGGAGCACCTGGTGAAGCATATAGAGAATTTAATTATTATATTATGACATTTGAAACGTTATTTGGGATAGATTTGTTAGATTATCCTGATGCAAAAAAATAGAGAAAAAATAAGCGGACCTAAAAAAGTCCGCTTTTATTATGGAAAGGAGAAATATGAGTACTAAAATTAACAATGGCGGTAAGCAGCAACCTTATATACCAAAAGGAAATGGCGATGAATCTGGCGAATATAGAAATAATGAAACAGGAATAAACAAAGGTCAATACAACGCGCAAGTTGTAAATAATTACTATCAATATAATACAAAACCGCTCAATGTAAACACGCAGAATGAAAACGCTAAAAAAACTATCAAAGAAAAAATTAATTTTAAAGAATCGTCGCCAGAACAAAAAGATTCTTATCTTGAAAAATATGGATATAATAAGCCTGATGTTAACGACTATTTAAATAAAATAGATATAGAAACCAATAAAGGCTTTACCGATATGCATAGTTCGAAGGAAAGAGAAACGCAAGATATAAAATTTATTAATGATGAAATAAATAAACAAAGAGCAAGCAGAAAAATAAAATATGAAAAGAAAGCTATATTTATATTAGGGTTACTTGCTTCAGGAAAGTCTAGTGTGGCGAATCCATTAATTAATAAATTGGGTGCTTATGAAATTGATCCAGATATTTTCAAAGAAAATTATATTCCAGAATATAATGTTTATACAAAAGGTGATGGAATAGGTGTTTCAAGAGTTCATAAGGAATCATCAGATATGGCAAAAGAAATGCAAAGACTTGTTGCAAGTAATGGAGCAAATATTGTAGTTCCAACAGTAGGTGGAAATGTTAAAAAAACAATTGAGAAAATAAGTAAATTAACAGATTTAGGATATTCTGTAGATGTGGTTCTTGCTCAGCTTCCTTTAGAAAAAGCATTGCAAAGAAATATGAGTAGATACGAACAAGGAAAAGCGAAGGGAAATGCAAGATTAGTAAGACCTGATTTAATAAATGGTCAAGAAGGAAAGCCAATAGATACTTATGAACAATTAAAAGAATCTAATTTAATAACAAATTATGGCGCGTGGAGTACTGATGTGAATTATGGCGAAAAACCAATTTTAATTGAAAAATCAGATAATATGTTAGATTTATGATAAAAATTGAAAAATCAGCATATAAATGTTATTATAAAAGAGAGGAGAAAATTATATGGAATACACTGTAACATTTGATAACAATGGTAAAAGATATAAAACATACTCAGAGTACACTAAAGAAGAATTAAAAATGCTTCCTCCTGTTCCTAAAAGAATATGGGAAAGTTTTGGTGAATATATTTACTATAATCCAAGAGCAAAAGAATGGGATGATGATGAGAGCCCAGGATTATATTGTAGTGATTATAAACTCTATTTAAAGACTAAAGATACATTGAATAAAGATTAATTTGAAGTCATAGCTATATTTTAGATGCTATCACATATAAGCGGACCTAAAAAGTCCGCTTTTCTAATGGGAAAGGAGAGAAAATCAAAGATTAGTTCAGTTAATCAATAAAAAGGTTAATGAAGAACTAATAAAAAAGATACCTAACTTAGAACTTGAAAAAATAAAGTTAGATATCTCAATAACAATTAAACCTACTAAATAATAGGTTTAGCCTAAGGGGAAGTGAATCCCCTTAGGTATCATAATTAGTATATATGATTTTCTTTAATTAGTCAAATTTATGGTTAGCGAAGCTCAAAAGAAAGCATCGATAAAATATAAAGCATAGTGTACTTCGGAAAAATCCGAAACAAAAAACGATAATTTTAGTTTTTAGAAAATTTAAGCAAAAAATTTTTTTAGAATATATACTTTTAGCAAGGAGAAAATAAAATGAAAAATAAATTTACTATAACTATATTATCATTAATATCATTGTCATCAATTATGGCTTGTCAAAACACATCTTCAAATGTGTCTAGTAATCTTACTAGTACTTCATCAGAAATATTATCTAGTGAAATTGTTTCATCAAGTTCAATTTCTTCTAGTATAGATTATGGAACATTAACAATTAACGATATTGAAATAGCATTTATGGGTGAAATGCTAATAAATCCAATTTTTTCAAATGATAAGTATGAAGAAGAACTTATTTATGAATTTGATGGTAATAATATTCAAATTACTGAAGATAAAGTAAAGGGATTAGTCCCGGGAACAACAACAATCGTAACAGCAAAAAGTCAGCATTTTACTGCAACATTTAAAGTTATAGTTACATATATAAATGCTATATTAACAAATAATACGGGAGCAGAATCAAAGTATTTAGTTGCAGTACCTGAAGATGATAACTATGTCGTTCATTTTAACGTTAAAATTCTTGAATATGTTAATGAGTACACAAGGTTATCAAGTTTTGCTTTTAATGGAAGTAATAATTCTTGGTACAATATAGAGATGCAAGGCGATGGCAGTATAAATTTGTTTGCTAATTTTTTAGGAAAAGAAAAAAAGTGGATATATTTAGGTAATAAATCTAATTTTACTAATAGCGATAATGTTTTAGAATATAAAGTGGATTTGCTAAAGAATGGGTTATCAACAAGATTTTATTTTAATGAAAAATTAGTCTGTTCTTATTCAGAAAAAGATATGTTAGGCAGTGAAAAATTATCATCGTTAGAAGTAACCTCAGCGGCAGATAGGGAAAATGCTGGTAAATATACTATTGAGTTAAAAGATGTATATTACGAACTTGAAAATAGTGAAAATTATCAAAAAATGATTAATAGTAATGCAATTCTTTTTCCAAATATAGAATTAACTAAAGATGATGGTTCAGAAGATAAGTATTATTATGGTGATATTTCAGCAATTAGTGATAGTTTTCTTTATTCTACTACTATAGATGTTGTTACATGGGATAATAATAAAACTCGCCCTTGCGCCATTGCTTTTAATGGTAGCGATAATTCTTGGTATAACATTGAAATGAATAGTGATGGAAACCTTATATTATATGGAAGATTTAATGGCGTGGAAAAATACAATATATTTTTGGACAATAAATCTAATTTAATGGTTAATAATAAGATTCATTTTACAGTTAATATTTTAAAAAGAGGACAAGCAACATGGTATTTTTTCAATGACAGATTGGTATGTTGGTACACTGAAAAAGAATTAGAAAACTATGAGAATTTAAGTGGGTTTGAAGTGACAGCTGCTACTGATGTTTGGCAAGATGGCGGAGCATATAAAGTTGAATTAACTGATACTAAAGTTGAACTCAGCAATTCTTCAAAATATAAGACGTATATGGATAAAGTATTTAAATCATATGAAGATACAACTTTAAAATCTGATGATGGTGCAGAACAAAGAGCGCCTGAAATTGCTGTTAGCGATAATTGTGTTTATACGACTACAGTGATAATAAAATCTGATGCTAATGGATGGTTTAGACCTTGTGCTTTTGCTTTTAATAATAGTGATAATTCTTGGTATAATATTGAAACTGATGAAGGTGGAAGTTTAACATTATTTGCAAGATTTAATGGAATAGAAAAATATTTTATTTCATTGGGAAATAAAACTGATTATTTGATAGATGGTTTTATTACTTTAAATATATCTATTTTAAAAAGAGGACAATCGACTGCTTTCTTTGTTAATGATATATTAAAAGCTGATTTTAATGATGAAAATATGACTGGTTATAGTGGATTATATACTTTATTTGTAACTTCTTGTGCTGATCGCTCTAGCAGTGCGTTTGAAGTATTGTTAAAAAATCAAAGATTAGACGATGAAGAATCAGAGATGTTTAATAAATATAAAAATTTATTGTAAAATTGGAGAATTTTAATATGAATAAAGAAAAAAAACTATTGTTTACACTAATTGGAGTTATATTAATTTCTTCATGTAATGCTAATATAAGTAGCAATTCATCAAGTAGCTCTTCACAAGAAGAAATATCGTCATTAGTATCTTCTGATGACAAAGGAGATTATAATTTGAAAAATGATTTATTAAATCTTAATTTAAAAGGATATATTGGTACAAATTTAAAAAATAATATTAAGTATTGGCAAAAATCTGCATATCAAAATAATCCTAATATTATTACTCAAATTAGGGTTGCAAATACTAGCGACGAATTAGTGTCATTATCTAATATATTAGGAAATGATTATTTTGGTGTAGATTCATCATCTGAAATAGATATACTTGAAAAAGATGGAGAAAAATATATTGGATGGATATTAAAATCTTTACCAACATCATATGGAGATCGTGATTTTAGATTTTCTAATGATCCTCACGCTATAACATCATGGAAAGGGGCGAAGGAACTGTTAATCCATGTTGATAATAGTCAAATAGATGGAATAACCTCATTAAGGTTAGCATTCGAAGAAAATACTATAGGAAGAGAATCGTATTCTTTAATCAAAGATTCTGAAGTTTATCTTTTAAATAATGGAAAAAGTGAAACTATAACAACATTAGATAATGGATATATAGAAATTCCGCCTAAATTTGTAGGATATGTTGCTTTACCTCTAGATATAAATCATTTTGCTTGTTATTGGAGTGAAGGTGGAAATAAAATCTTAGAACTAGATAATGTTGTTCAATTTCAAATTTCAATCAAAGGTACCACAAAAAATATTGATAAACCATTTTATATGAATAATTTTGCAATTGTTGGTGATTTTGAAGGAAATGATTTATCAAATGAAATTGGATTTGAAGAAAATAGCAAAATAGTATGGGATTTATCTTTTGTAGAAAAGAGAAAAGAAAAAAGTGAAGAACCATCATCATTAGCTTGGTATGGAGAATTTGTAGGTAAATTATTAACGGGAATTGCATTTTCTTATCGTGCAGAACCTAGCGAAGATTTATTTAATGAGGCAGAAACTATTATTAATGATTTGTTTGAAGCACAAGGAGATGATGGATATTTAGGTGTTTTTAAAGGTGGGGCACGTTATTCTATTTCTTCGAGCAATTGGGACTTGTGGAATCAGTATCATTGCGTTGTTGGGCTCTTAGAGTGGTATAAAAATAGCGGTAATGAAAAAGCATTAAGTATTGCTAAGAAAACTTTAGATTGTATATATGAAACCTTTAAAAATCGTAGCTATATTGTTAGTGGTGGTTTTGAAACTAATCGTGGAATTGCCCATGGCTTTGCTTTAATGTATCAAATTTCACGTGAAGAAAAATATCTTAAAGAAGCTGAAAGAATTATTCAACAAGATTGTCGAGATAATAATGGTTGGTATAATATGGCTTTAAAAGGAAACCATTTTTATAAATCTTCAAGTGCAAGATGGGAAGTTCTTCATATGATAATGACATTAGCAATTCTTTATCAAGAAACACAAAATGAAGAGTATTTTTCAGTGATGGATATAATTTGGCATGATATTTTAGAAACAGACATTCATAATGATGGTGGTTTTACTACAAATGAAGGTGCAATTGGAGATCCATATCGAGATGGGGTTATTGAAACTTGTTGTAGTATTGCATGGAATGCATTTAGTAATGAATTTTTAAAAATTAATAAAGATGTTTCAATAGTCGATGAAATAGAAAGAACATATTTTAATGCTATTCAAGGATCGTTATTAGATAATGATAAATATTGTACATACAATACCCCAGTAGATGGAGTATTAGGAAGTTGTGGTGGATATAATGGGCTTAGGGTAGCTTCTCAACAAGATATTTCTTTCCAATTTAATAATGGTTCTCCTGATATGAATTGTTGCCAAGCAAATTTAGCTCGAGGATTAGGACAAATTTCTGAATGGGCTATTATGGCTGAAGATAATGACTTATATTTAAACTATTATGGTAGTTCTACAATGGAAACTAGATATAAAGATGAAGTATTAATTATTGATCAAGAGACAAATTATCCAATTAATGGCAAAATAAAATTAACAATATCTGGATTAAGTAAGCCAACCGAAATTAATTTGAAGTTAAGAATTCCTTCTTGGAGTAAAGATTCTAAAGTTAAGTGTGGTGGCAAAGAATATAGCGTTGAGTCTAATCAGTATTTTTCTGTTGATAAATTGTTTAATAATGGTGATATTATTGAATTAGATTTAGGTATGAGTTTTACTTGCTGGAAAGGTGAAAAGTCTAAAGAAGGAAAAACATCATTATATTATGGACCGATATTATTAACGCTTGATGAATACTATATGAATAAATCAAATTATAATATTTCGTTTGATAAAAATATTGAATTTTCAGCCAGTAAGTTCGCTGAAGCAAAAATTATTGACGCGAAAAGTGATAGAGCATGGTTATTTGTTGACGTTCCTTATAATAATAATTATATTCGACTTGTTGATTTTGCTTCAGCAGGAAAGTTTAATGGAAATTCACAGCCATATAGATATTATTCTTGGCTAAACATTAATAATTTAATTGATAACGAATCAGATGATATTGTAAATCGTTGGAAACTTAACTTATACTAATATTATGGAAAAATTCTATGATAAAACATTAAATATTTCTTTAAGAAATGAAAGGCAATGTAAAGCAATTTTTAAAGCTTTAAATAATAAAACTAGAAGAGATATATTAAGATTGCTATCTAAAAAAGGACCATTAAGTATTCAAAGTATTTCTTTTAATTTGGATTTGCCATTATCAACTATTTCTGAACATGTATCGATATTATTAAAATCCGGTGTTATATCATCTTTTAAAAAAAATTCTGAACGTGGGCAAACAAAAATTGTATTTAGGCAATACGATAAAATAGATATTTCATTAAATGATTATGCGGATAATTTAATTGAAACTGATAATACAATTATGGAAATTCCGATTGGATCTTATTCCGGATTCGATATCCATCAATTATGTGGAATGGTATGTAATGAAGGATATATTGGTAGCCGTGATAGCAGTTTATGTTTTCATCATAGCGAAAGATTTAAAGCACAATTAATTTGGCTTGATTATGGATATTTAGAATATAAAATACCATTAGATTGCTTAACTAAAAAAGAAATATTTTCATTTTCATTCTCACTTGAACTCTGTTCTGAAGCACCTGGTTATAATGAAAATTGGAAATCGGACATTTTTTTTGAAATAAATGATCAAGAGATAGGTTATTTTACATCACAAGGTGATTATGGTAGGCGTAGAGGAAAATTGACTCCTTCTTGGTGGTCTGGTGATGTAACATCATATGGAGTGTTAAAACAAATTGAAGTCAATGAAGACGGAAGCTTTATTGATGGAATAAAAGTGTCAGATATAACTATATATGACTTAAATATCGAGGCAAATAAAGTGCTAAAATTAAGATTTGGAGTGAAAGAAAATGCAAAAAATCGTGGGGGATTAAATCTTTTCGGTGATAGTTTTGGTGACTATCCTCAACATATTATTTTGATTATTTCGTATAGATGATTTAGATTAATTATTAATTACAAAAGAAAGCGGCGGTAAAATACAAAGTAAAAATGATCATTCGTCTAGTTTTGGTTTAAATGTTAAAATTGATGCTGATATTCTTGAGTTCTTGAATCAAAGTGACGAGTCATCAGCAACTTTGATTAGGTGATTAATTTGTGAGAAGATAAAACGAATTAATAAAATAAATACTTTTATATAATGTAATTTAGAATTAATATATAAATATGAGAATAGACAAATATTTAAAACTATCACGTGTTATTAAAAGAAGAACAATCGCTAAAGATATTCTAAGTTTAGGTTTTGTAAAAATTAATGCTAAAATAGCAAAACCTTCAACTGAAGTTAAAGAAGGAGACATAGTTGAATTAACTTTAGGTGAAAGGATTTTGACAATTAAAGTTTGCAATGTATTAACTTATGCTAACAAACAAACATCATCTACAATGTTTGAAGTTATCAAAGATGAATCAATATAGAATCCTTGGAATGAGTAATATTTTATTAAATAGTGATTAATTTAACCTTTTAATCATAAATATGATTAGGAGGTTTTTTTATGGAGGAAATTCTTCAATCAACAAAAAAACATAATATTTGCATACATGAAAGAAAAGAAGCTGTAATAGAAGGAGTGTTAAAATTAGATAGCTTTGATAAGAATGAATTTTTGATAAATACAACTAAAGGTTATTTGCATATTAAAGGCAAAGATTTATCTTTGGGTAACATGGATATGGATAAAGGATTATTAACCATCAATGGATGTATTGATTCTTTAATGTATTTGCTATCTTCATCTTCGTCACAAAAGAAAGAGAGTTTCTTAAAAAAACTATTTAAATAATGACTCTTTTTAATCAGTTTCAAACATTTATAGGATCAATTATTTTAGGAATGCTATTTAGTTTTATTTGGTCCTTATTTAATCGAGTGTTTTATTCGAAAAAACTGTTTATTATTAGATTAATATTTGAAATAGCTTTGATTTGTAGTTTAACATTTACATATTATATTTTTCTTTCTAGATTTGGTCATGGAATATTTAATGTATTTTATGTTCTCGCATTATTTTTAGGATTGATATTATATTATGAATTTTATGCTTATAATTTTGAGGTTTTATTTGAAAAGGCTGCTTCTTCTTTATATAAAACGATAATCTATCCAATAAAATTGAAAAAAAAGAAGTTTCGTGATAAATTAAAATCAAGGAAGAAAAAGCATGGCAAAAAAAGTTCAATCAAAAAAAGTCAACCGCATACTTAGCTTGATATGTATTGCAATATTTGCGATATCATTAGTATGTGTTGGCTTTTTTGCAGTTGAAATTATAAATCAAAATAAGCAGAAACAAGATTTATTGAGACGCCAAGAAGAAATTACACAAGAATATAACCATATACGTGATATCTATGATAATAATGTAGATGACGATGGATATTTTAATGTTTATACCGATGGTGATATGATTGTATATGGCACTGGATCAACAATTCAAATTAGTTAAGATATAATTATTGAATATTGTCGAAATGACCTATATAAAGAGGTAAGTTATTTCTATCATATATTACATAAATAAAAGGTTGGTTTAATCTTATTTCATAAGTTAAGATAGATGTATTTTTAGCTCCTGCTCCCATTGTAACTGATTTTATAGTTGTTCCATCTTCAGTAAAAGAAATTTTGTTTTTTTGCTTTAATTCGGATAAAGTTACATCGTGATAATCAGTAAATACACCATCGAGAGAATTGTTGTTAAATAAATGATTAAATCCGACATTTTTTAATGTGGTTATAAAATCACATGATGATGTTGATGTAAATTTTGGCAGAGTAAGATTAATTATTTTAGGACTTTTTACTAAATTGTCTTCGTTTTCATTAATAAAATTGATGTTTGACAATAATGAATAGATATTATCTGCGGAGTTTTTAGGAATAAGATATTGAATTTTTAAATCATTTTTATAATAATCATATACACTATAATATTTATCATAGTCATATATTTTGCCATTATAGGAGTGATTCATATAAGTAGTTTTATATGGAACACCATCTGTTGGATAAAAGTAATCAAAGGTGTTTTCACTTTGGAAAAATTTTGTTCTCCAATAATTGTTAAAATATAAAGTGGTAAAATAATAAATTAAGTAATCATGGTTTAAATTTAAGAAATCTTTATCGATGAAATTACTTTCGTTTGTTTTTTGATTTACCCAATCTAACATTAATTCAATATCTTGTTCGTTTTTAAAATCTAGTTGAAAAGCTTCAGTATAGTATGATTGTAATTCATTAATAAAATTTTGGTTAGGTTCATATTCATTGCTTAAAAATATTCCATTATATAATTGTATTGAACCATCATTATTATAGAAAAAATTGTTTCTATAAAGGTTTCTATAATTTTCTTTTCTTCGGAAACGATTTAAACCAAGAATTTCATCAAATTCATTTATTACCATATTATTTTTGCTTGATAGAGAAATAATTTCTAAATTTGAATAAAGTGATAATGGTGAAAACGAAAAATTTTCTTTTTTATCATAAGCTTGATAAATATTATAAGAGAAGTCCCTTATTGCTGAAAGATATTCATCTTCTACTTTATAGTTGCTTAATTCTCCAGAAGGGTATGTTATCTTATTTAAACTTTTAAAAGAAGAGTTCTGAATAGCTTCAACTTCATTTAAAGTGTAGTGTCTAGCATACACTCTTTGTCTAGAGGTGGTAGTTAGCATCATTAAAAAAGGTGTGGCAATAAATACTAAGACAATTGTACAAGAGACAATAGTAACAATATTTTTAGTTATTTTGCTTTTTTTGTTTTTATGTAATTTTTTTTGATATTGATCATAATCTATGCGATTTTCTAATTCAGTGAAATCGAATTTTAAATTTGTTGTATCATTTATTTTATTAAGTATTTTCTTTTCGTCTTTATTCATACAAAAACCTCCTCTTATAAAAGTTTAGATTTAATTTTTTTAATACTTCTAAAGTAAGTTGTTTTAATTGTCGATACGGGTTTATTTAATTGAATGGATATTTCTTTAAAAGTATAATCATAAATTAAATGAAGGTAAAATATTTTTTTCTCAAAATCATCTAGGATTATATCAATATCGTAATATATGCTATTGTCTTTAGTCTCGCTGGCTAAATAGTCGAAACAATTATCTGCTTGAACAATATTTTTAGTTTTTTTCAAAAAATTAATAGCGGCATTTTTAGCACAGGTTGTTAAATAATTTTTTATTGAAGAGTTAATGTTTTCTATGTGATTAAAAAAATATAAAAAAGTATCGTTTGTTAGATCTTTTATATCATCGATATCCTTGATATAATTTCCGATGACAAAACCGACTAAATGACAATATTTATTGTAAATTAACTCAAATTGTTTTTTTAATCCTTTTTGATTAGAAGATTTAGAAATTTTCTTTATTTGATGCGCATCAGACATAATAAATATTTACCTTTCTATTAATTAAGACAATTTGATTTAAAAAAAAGTTTTAAAAAATTATACAAAGTAATTCTTTCGACAAAAATAGCATGATGAATACATTACTATGATAGCATGAAACAAATAAAGAGATTATTTTTAAATTCAAAATTCGTTGAAAATATTATATTTATTTTTCTAATAAGTTTAATTAGTCTTATTAGTGATTCTTATGCGTTTAATCCATTTGTTTTAGTGATTTTATTTTTAAGTTACAATAGAGGAATTAATACATATATTTGCACTGTTTCATTCAATATAATTACCTCATTTATTGTATCAGTTTCTTATGGGGTAGAAATAGTTATTGTAAATGCGCTATTTTTTCTTTTTTGCTTATTAATGTGCATGATAAAAACATCTTATTCGATAAAGAAGTATATGCCATTTATTATGACTCATATCACTATTATCATCTTATTTTTAATCAAGTTTTTTTCGTGGTCGTTATTTATTAATTTATTATTAGAGTTTGCCTTATCGAGTATATTATTATATGGTTACAATTCTTTAATGTGCTGTATAAATGAAAAAGACTATGAATTTGATAATCGCGCTAAAGTTATAGTTTTGTCGTCTTTTTCTTTAATATTCTTTGGGATACAGGGCTTTTATTTAGTGATAGTATGTTTGATCCATTTAATTATTTGTAAAATATCTTCATCTATTATCGGGGCTCTTTCGTTAATCTTAAATTGTCTTATTTTATATTATTTGCAAAACTTTTCTTATAATAGTTTGATATGTTTAATTTTTCCATCGTTAATTGCGATATTTATCAATAAAAAATATGTTTCTTTTATATATCTTGTTAGCTATGTGTTCATAAATGCTTTTGTATATGAAAATTTTTATACTTCGATGATGTTTTATCAAGGTTTAATAGCTATAACTTTAAGCATCATTATTCCTAAAAAAGTATATGATTATTTTAGTGAATTATTTCTTCGCGCGGATAATCGTTTATATTTAGAAACAGAAAAGAGTCTAAATATTGCAACACAAGAAATTAATAATATTATTTCATATCTAGATGTAGTGTTAGCCTCATCTTTGAATAATCAATATATGCCAGAAGAAAAATTAATTTCAGCTATGAAAGAGAAAATATGCATCGAATGTTCAAATAAGGGGACATGTGAATTGTTCACAATGCTTAAAGAATCTTTAAACACTGGATTATCTTCTTCATCAAGAAAAAAATTGTTTGATGAATGTTATTTTCCATATAAAATAGTTCATTATTTGCGCATAGCATCATCATCGCTAAAAAACGAAAAAAAACTCATTGATGAAATAAGAAATACTAATGCTTTATATCAAAAGGAAATTGAACATATTTATCGTCCATTAAGAAATTTATTTAATAAAACATCGATATTAATCAAGCAAAAATCATATCTTGAAAAAGAATTAGAGAAAAATAAATATGTGATTAATAATCTTTCAATAAATAATAATAAAATATCTTTTGAAATCAGTCTAAAAAATAAACAGTATATATATGATGTTATTAATGTGATATCTTCTACGCTTAATCATAGTTATTATCTCGAAGATTTATTTTTTGTCCTGTCAATTAATATGTATAAAGTTGAACTATCTTCTGATCCATTGTTTGAAATGCAAGAAGGAATAATATCATATGGATTAAATGATGGAGTCAATGGTGATTCGTATTTAAGTGTTGTTGAAAAAGACCATTACTATCTATTGCTTTCAGATGGAATTGGTCATAATAAAGATTCTTCATCAATATCTTTTTATTTGGTTAATGCTTTGTCATGTTATCGCAAAATAGAAGATGATGTTAGCAAACAAATAAGTAATGTAAATGCATTATTAAAGTCTAAGGTTGATGAAGAAAAATATGCGACATTAGATTATATAGATATTAATTTAGTAAACGGAGAAATGAAAATGTACAAATGTGGATCATTTAATTCTTATTTATATCATCAAAATACTTTATATAAATTTAAATCTAATACGCCACCTATTGGTATATTATATGACGTTAATACAGAACCTTTAGATAAAGAGCTAATCGATAATGATATTTTAATTTGCATGAGTGATGGTTATAGTGATAATCCAGAAGATATTCTCCTAAGAATCTTAGCTAAAAGCGTTAATAAGGATTCAAATCAAATTGCTAAGGAATTAAATGAAGCTTTTATAAGTGAGAATTTAATAGAAGATGATAAAACATTAATCGTTTTAAAAATTCGAAAAATAAATAAGAGGTTTGAAGGAAAAAATGTAGGCATTTCCTTAAAAAAGATATAGAATAACCATTGATGGAACAACTTAATTTAAATCGTAAATATAAGTATTTATTAGCGATATCAGGCGGTAGTGATTCAATGGCTCTTGCAGATATGCTTATTAAACAACATTATGATGTTTGTTTTGCTCATGTGAATTATCATCATCGCCAAGAAAGTAATTATGAACAAAAAATGATTGAAGAATATGCTTTAAAAAATAACATTAAAGTTTTTATAAAACAAGCATATTATGAAAATCAAAATCGTAATTTTGAAAATTGGGCCAGGGAAATTCGTTATCAGTTTTTTAGTGAGACTATTAAGAAAAATAATCTTTATGGATGTTTAGTTGCTCATCATCAAGATGATTTAATTGAAACTTATCTAATGCAAAAAAAACGTGGATATGTTTTAAATTATGGCATAAAATATCAAACAATTATTAAGAATATTTTAATTATTAGACCATTATTAAATTTTACTAAAGATGATTTAGAAAAATATTGTTTACAAAATGAAATCCCCTACTCATTTGATATTACAAACGATGATTTAACTTTATCGCGAAATAAAATTCGACACCAGATAGTTAAAAAATTAGATAAAGATCAACGGGCTAAATTGCTAAATGAGATTGCTTATGAAAATCAAAAAATAGAATTGATAAATAATAAAATCAAAAAAATGGATTTAAAGAATCTAAAGATGAATGATTTACAAGCATTAGATGAAGAACCCTTTCATCGCTTATTATTTAAAATTGCTAATGATGAGGATGAGAGTTTGATATTAAGCAAGAAACGATTAGATGAAATTAGAAAGATATTAATTAATTCAAAGGGAAATCAAAAAATTAGACTCAATTCATCATATTATTTTTTAAAAGAGTATGAGAGTTTAAAGTTAGTTAAAAAAGAGCGATATAATTATGATATAACAATCAAAACACCACAGATTGTTGATAATCGCTTCATATATTTTGATCTTATTACAAACCCTAAGCGATTTTATATTAACGAAGATTCTTATCCTTTAACGATTAGAATAGTTTCTAAAAAAGATATCATAAAAATTGGAAACATTCATAAAACTATTAATAGGCTGTTTATCGATGAGAAAATTCCGTTTCTAAAAAGACAATATTGGCCAAAAATTGTTGATTGTTATGGCAAAATAATTTTTGTTCCTCGAATAAGTGCAGATGAAGATGGCTTATATGTTGTAAAAAACATTTAATTTATGATATAATTAATCGAGTTTCAAATAATTAAAATTTTATTTTTTAAGAAATTTAGTTTAAGGAGGCAACAATGAATAATAAGAAAAAAGGCAGTTTCTTTTCGTTCATATTTCCATACATATTAATTGCGGGAATTATCATTACCATTCTTTTTATGTTTAATGGTTTCAATAGAAATCAAGTAAGATATTTATCTGAACCTGAGGTTTTAGGAAGTATCACCCAAGTCGATTTAGATATGCTTACTAACGCATCTAATGATAAAGACAAAGAGAATGCGACAAATAATTTAAATGAAAAATTAGATAAATCATTTTTATATAAAGAAAGAATTACTTCTCTTGATATTTCACCTAAGACAAATTTAATTAATTTAACTGGTTATTATATCGGAATTAATTCGTCTAATAAAGAATCTCAATATGCTTTTTCAGCGACAATTAGTAAAGATAGCCAAGTTATTTTAAATTATATTGTTAACAATAGATATCAAAAAGAAGCTGATGGTACATTTAAGCTCGATGAAAATGGACAAAAGATTATTTACTTTAATAAATCTATTTTATCTTATTCTGATCCATATGCGTCAAATTTCTGGAGAGATTATTTTCCAACGATTTTAATCGCGGGTGTATTAATTATCTTAGGGGTATTCTTGTTTTCAAGAATGTCAAATTCGATAAATAAATCAAATAATTCAGCATTAGATTTTAATAGTTCACGTGCGAGACGTGAAGATGCATCCAATGTTCGTTTTGATGATGTAGCGGGATGTGATGAGTGTAAAGCAGAGATGATTGAGTTAGTTGATTATTTACGTCAACCTCAAAAATATTCTAAATTTGGTGCAAAATTACCAAAAGGCGTTCTCCTTGTTGGCCCACCAGGAACAGGTAAAACTTTGCTTGCTAAAGCCGTTGCAGGTGAGGCTAAAGTTCCATTTTATTCAATTTCAGGTTCTGATTTTGTTGAAATGTTTGTTGGTGTTGGTGCTGGTAGAGTTAGAGATATGTTCAAAAAGGCTAAACAAACGGCACCTTGCTTAATATTTATTGATGAAATTGATGCTGTTGGTCGTCAAAGAGGAACAGGAATGGGCGGCGGAAACGATGAACGTGAACAAACCTTGAATCAATTACTTGTTGAAATGGATGGCTTCTCAGATAATGCGGGAATAATTGTAATCGCGGCTACTAATAGAGATGATGTATTAGACCCAGCACTTTTAAGAGCTGGTCGTTTCGATAGAAAAATTACTGTTGATTTGCCAGATAAGGAAGGACGTGAAGCAATCTTAAAGGTTCACGCAAGAAATAAAACTATATCTAAAGAAGTTGACTTTGGCGCTATTGCAAAAAGAACAGTTGGTTTCTCTGGAGCGGATTTAGCTAATATTTTAAACGAAGCTGCGATTCTTGCAGTTAGAGAAAATAAAACAGAAGTAACCACTAAAGATATTGATGAAGCAATCGATAGAAGAATTGCAGGACCTGCTAAATCAAGCAAATCACTTTCTGAACACGAAAAAAGAGTTGTTGCTTTCCATGAGGCAGGACATGCAATAATCGGATTAAAAATACCTTATTCAGATAAAGTTCAAAAAGTTACTATTATTCCACGTGGAAGAACTGGTGGCCATGTATTGATGACACCAGAAGAAGACAGATTCTTAATGACAAAAGGTGAACTAGAGGCCCGTATTATTGGTTATCTTGGTGGAAGATCTTCAGAAGAGGTATTCTTTGATGATGTTTCTACAGGAGCTTCAAATGATATTGAAGTAGCAACTAGAATTGCCAGAGCAATGGTATCACAATATGGTATGTCTTCATTAGGACCAATTCAATATGAATCTGATCAAGGTTCGGTGTTCTTAGGTAGAGATTATACTAGTGCTGGAAGAAATTTCTCTTCACAAGTTGCAAATGAAATAGATGCTGAGATAAGAAAGATTATTGATCACGCTCATCAAATAGCGTTAAAAACAATTAAAGATAATAAAGATAAGGTTACTTTAATTGCTAATGTCTTAATTGAAAAAGAGACAATAAATGCGGAAGAGATTGATTATTTGATGAAATATGGTGAATTACCTCCAGAAAAAACAGTTAAAACTGAAGAAGTTAATTCCGAGGTAAAAACTGAAGAAGTAAATAGTACTTTAGAAGAAAATAAAATCGAAGAAGTAAAAAAAGAAAATGTTGAATCTAATGATGATTCAAAAAAACAAGATGAAACAAAATAAAAGGAGAGAAAACTCTCCTTTTTATAAGTAGTAAGAATTATGAATAAAAAACCATTATTAATTTTAGCGCCTCTTGCAGGTTATACCAATATTGCTTATCGCTCTTTTATGAAAGAGTTTGGCTTTGATATTGTAGTTTCAGAAATGATTTCTGATTTTGCTTTAATTTACTCTAATCAAGAGACATTTAAAATGGTTGAGACATCATCCAAAGAAAAGCCAGTGGCAATTCAATTATTTGGAGGTAATAAAGATACACTTATTAAAGCGGAACAAATTTTAAATAAGATATCAAATTACGACTATCTTGATGTTAATTTAGGATGCCCTGTTCAAAAGGTTGTCAAAAATAATGCGGGGTCTTCATGGTTAAAAAATGATCGCCAAGAAGAATTATATTTAATGATGAGGGAATTATGTGAAAAATCACAAAAACCAGTCACAGCGAAAATACGTTTGGGTTGGGATAAAGATTCTATAAATGTTATTGAAACATGTAAATTATTAGAAAAAGCCGGAGTGAAATTGATTGTTATCCATGGTAGGACTAAGAGTCAACTTTATTCTGGTCAAAGCGATTATGAATGGATAAAAAAAGCTAAAGATGCGGTATCTATTCCAATTATTGCTAATGGAGATATAAATTCTTTGTCAAAAGCTATAGAGGTATTAGATTATACGAAGGCTGATGGAATCGCTCTTGGAAGAGGAGCACTTGGTAATCCGTATTTAGCCACTCAAATTAAAACTTACTTTGAAACGGGAGAGATATTACCTTCATCAACGATACAAATGCAGATAGATTATTTAAAGAAACATTATGTAGCCTTAGAAAAATTAAAAGGTGAATATATTGCAATTCGTGAAATGCGAGGAATTTCTTCCTGGTATTTAAAAGGATTTAGTCATGTTAGAGACTATAAAGTTGCATTTTCTACGATTAATTCATCCAAAGATTTATATGAAATTTGTCAAAACATCTTAAAAGATGATAAAATTGAACGTGTTTAATACGTATTTGCTTATTTATGGTTTAAATATCATTAAAAATTAATTAAAATATATATTGAGGTTTATTTTATGGAAGAAAAATTAACAGAACAAGAAATTATAAGAAGAGAAAAACTTAACAAATTAAAAGAAATGGGTGTAAATCCTTATGGTGAAAAATTTATTCGTAGTGATAATTCTGAGACTATAAAAAGATTCAAGGATTTAACCAAAGAAGAATTGGAAGAGAAGAACGTCATTGTAACAATGGCAGGACGTGTTATGACAGTTAGAAGAATGGGAAAAGCCTCATTTTTCCATGCTCAGGATAAATTTGGATTATTTCAATGCTTTATTTCTAAAGATTCAGTAGGAGAAGAGCAATACAATATTTTTAAAATTGCTGATATTGGAGACATTGTTGGTGTCGAAGGTATGGTAATGAAAACTAATACAGGTGAACTAACGATAAAAGTTCATAAATATACTCATTTAAGTAAATCTCTTAGACCTTTACCAGAAAAATTTCATGGTTTAACTGATGTGGAAGAGAGATATCGTCGTCGTTATGTTGATTTAATTATGAATGAGGATTCTAAGCGTGTCGCATTATTAAGACCTAGAATCATTCGTATTATGCAAAATTATTTTGATTCACTTGGATTTGTTGAAGTTGAAACCCCTATTTTAACTTCAATTGTATCAGGTGCTTCGGCTAGACCATTTATGACTCACCACAATTCTTTAAATAAAGATTTTGCTTTAAGAATTGCCTTAGAGTGCAATTTAAAAAGATTGATTGTTGGAGGTCTTGAAAGAGTCTATGAGATTGGAAGAAACTTCCGTAATGAAGGTATAGATACAAGGCATAATCCAGAATTTACTATGGTAGAATTATATCAAGCATATGGTGATCTATCAGATATGAT
This sequence comes from uncultured Bacillota bacterium, assembly GCA_902493275.1. Taxonomy (GTDB): domain Bacteria; phylum Bacillota_I; class Bacilli_A; order RFN20; family CAG-449; genus CAG-449. Next base: position 74,869 of record CABUOQ010000003.1, read on the forward strand.
GGATTTAATTGAAAACACTTTCCGTCTTATTTCTAAAGAAATTAATCACACTGCAGTTATTCCATTTGGTGAATACACAATAGATATGGAAAAACCATTTAGAAGAGTTACCATGGCTGAATTAGTAAAAGAAGCAACAGGTGTTGATTTTGTTAATAATCATTATACATTTGAAGAAGCATGTGAATTAGCTAAAGAACATAAAGTTCCATTAGAGCCACATTTTACAGGTGTTGGACATGTTTTAAATGCTTTCTTTGAAACATATTGTGAAGAAAAACTTATTCAACCTACAATTGTTATGGGACATCCAATTGAGATATCTCCTCTTACAAAAAAGAGTGAAGATCCACGTTTCACAGAAAGATTTGAATTATTTATCGCCGGTGGCGAATATTGTAATGCATATTCAGAACTTAATGATCCAATTGATCAAAAAGAGCGATTTATTGAACAATTAAAAGAAAAAGAATTAGGTAATGAAGAAGCTGGTGATTATGATCAAGACTTCATTGAGGCCCTTGAATATGGTATGCCTCCATGTGGTGGTATTGGTATTGGCATTGATCGTATGGTAATGTTGATGACAAATTCAACTTCTATTCGTGATGTATTATTATTCCCAACGATGAAGGATAGATAAAATTTAAAGTTAAAAAACTAAACTAGGAGAAAAAAATAATCTTCTAGTTTTTTTGTACAAAAAAAGGTTAGCAGAAAATCCGCTAACCTAGATGGAATTGAAATAAAGTTTATTATTCTACTTTTGTTAAATAGAACATGTCATATCCTTTATATAATCTATTGCCTCTTGAATTTATAGAGTATTCTTCACCATTAATAAGGAATGCAAGTTCGCCATAATCATTAACACTTAAATCAGTTGCAAGTACACCATCTAAAGTAACACTTGTTTCTGTAACAACTAAAGTACCAGTAATAGTATCATCATAATTAGAATATGTATATGATCCGGCATGATTTGCTAATAATGCAGGTAATGGGTCAAATGCAGAAATAGTTTCTAAATCAAATGGAAGAGTATATCCTTCATAGAGATATTCAATTGATGAAACGTGTCCATCGCCAGAAGCTTCAATTTTAGAAATTTTATTATTTGAATTTAAATATATGTTAACTTCGGTTGAAGCATAGTTTTGAGGATCTTCAAATGGTTGAATACCATATAGGAAGACACCGGCTATTTCACCAGTTAAAGTATAAGCACCTGTAGTTTCATCATAAGTGAAAAATTCAGTAGCGATGTTAAATCCGGTTAATTTTTCAGCTTTTTCCATAGTGAATGTATTATAAGAATATGTTCCATTTTCTTCATCGTATACCAATTGATGAGCTTCACCATCTTTTACGATATAACCATCGCTTTCATCATAAGTTTGATCATATATAAATAAATATGAATCTCCGCCTTCACCATAGTAACAATCAGTAACATATTCTGTATCATCACCATAATAAGTCATTAATTGAACAGCTTTATAGGTATCATTTTCAAGTGTTGTAAGAGCATTTCTTAAAGTGGTATGATATGGTTTAGTTTCTAATGGTGTAGGTAATGGATATTCTTCAAAATCTTCTGGTAAAGAAATAGCTAAATCATATTCATAATAACTTGATCCAAGTGAATCTGTAAATACTGGTGTCTTAATATGAATAGAAGTAATTTCATCATCAACAATCTTTAAAGAAAAATCTTCTAAACTAGGATATGTGCTATAAACTAGATTTGATGTTGCATAAATAGCTTCTGCACTCTTTTCAGTGTCTTTAATATCTAAACGATAAACGCTAGGATCAGCTTCATCTGCAGTAAATGACTCGGCACTAATATAACGGAAAGGATTATCATAATCTTTCCATTGGAATAAATTGCCTTCGTCATCTTCAAGTACTTCATATTCTACTTCATTATTTGAGGTAATATAATAGTGAAGAACTGTGTCATCTTCTCCTTTATATAAAGTTGAAGTAAGACCTAAATCTCCAGTTATTTCAATATGATAACTTTCGTTACCAAGAATTAAGCTTAATTCTCCTTCTACGACAGCTTTTTCTTCTAAAGTGGTGCTATCGACAAGCACTTCTTTAGCTGTACCATTTACGAGCATAGCACGGTTTAATTTTGCATACGCTTCTGCAAAATTAATTACAGAGCCGCTAGATTCTTCTGAAGAACTTACTCCTGAAGAAATAGCTTCTGAACTAGATTCTTCTGATACGTTAGCAGATGAACTAGATGATGAAGAAGCAACAGAATTACATGCCATAACCATCAATAATGATGGAAGCAAAACAAATATTTTTTTGTTCATATAAATCTCCTTTGTAAAGTATTTTTGATAAAAATAATACTTAGAAAAATAATATATGTTTGTATTTTTTTTATCAATAGAATTTAAACAATATTCTTAATTTGTCGTATAATTTATATTTGTTTTGCAAATAAACAAAAAACGCAAATAAATTCAATTTGCGTTTAATTAATGAAAAATAGATTTATTTATTATATTGATTCGGGTGAATATAGCGTTCCTTTAAAATCAGATAAGGCGGTATAATGATAACTCATAGTCGTTTCTTTCATGGCATAATTATATTGATAGTCACCTAAAAATTGTGCACCTTCTATTTTTTCATAGGAATTGATTAATCTATTGTTTGAAAACGATAATTCAAAGTCGTAGGACATAACTTCACTGGCACTTGAACCATCTTCGGTTTGAGTTATCTGTGAGTCATAAGAACAAATTAAGGTGTATACGCCTTCATATAAACTAAGAGATACACTACGATTAAAAATATGTGAAACAACTATATTATCTTCAGTTCGCTCGTATTCTTCATCATTAATTATGCTATTTAATAAACTATAAAAGTAGTCGTTTTCATTTAAGGAGAAGACTTTTTTTAATGATTCTTCAGTGTATCTACTTTTAGGAGTACTTATAGAATAATTATCTTTTGAATTAGGACCATAATACCAAATTTCAATAACGCTTGATTTTGTTTCATATACTTGTTTTTCAAAAGAAAAGGTAGAATCTTCATACTTGCTTTCACCATTATCGATAATTATATTATTGTTATATAAAGTCGAGGTATAATTTGAAGTTGTTTTAAGATTGTTGTCGGTATTTAAAATAATTTGTTTTTGAGATACAACATCATTCATATCATTAATAGTGGCAACAAATTCCCTTATCTCTTGATCATTAAAATCTACTTTAGAGGATACGGAAGAATTAATACTTGATGATGAATCACTATTAGAACTTACTAATGATGAAGTAATGTTATTTTGACATGATAATAAGAATGGCAAAGTTAATAAGAATATTTTTTTCATTACAAAGCTCCTTTAAATAAATTGCAGCTATAGTATTCTTCATCATATTCATCTAAAATTGTTAAATTGAAATAGGAAAGATCACTGCGTAAAGTTGCTTCGGCATTATAAACATTTCCATTAATCCAAGTTAAATTGTTTATTCTAAATTGATATGAACCTAAGTCTTCAAAAGAAAAATTGACTTTATTGCCTTCAAAAATATAATAACCAGTCATATCATCATTAAAATAGAAATTTAAATCAGCATATAAATGATACCATCTATATGGTTTTAATAAAGAAGAGATATTTAAGGTATTATCACTTACTGTAACATCTAATGTACCTTTTATATTTGGATTAGCTTTGCTTGAGGCTGTAATAGTGGTTTCACCCGGCTTAACAGCAATTAAATAAGGTGTATTTTGAATTATTGCTACTCTGGCAATAGATTCATCAGCTGATTCAAATGTAATATCTTCTAAAGTTCCAGCTGGATTAATTGTGTATAATATTTCAAATTGATCACCAGGGAATATGTTTCCTTGATATGATATACCATGATATAGGAATAGTTTTATACTTGTAATATCAACGTTACCAATTGTAATTTCTGTTTTTTCTGTAATTCCATTAGATGAAGTTACAGAAACGTTGCATGTACCTTTTTGATTAGAGATAAATCCGCTACCATCAACAGAGATAATACTTTCATTATCGGAAGATACTGCAGTTAAATCTAAATCTAAAGCTTTTTCTGGAGAATAAGTTTCGGCATAAGGAAAAACAAATGTTCCAACTGGAGCAGTATTATTTTTACAATATAATCTTTCGCCCATATGTTCTGGATCTGGATACCAAAAACCAATAGTGTATTCTTTTAACCAATAATTTTCTGGATCTTCATAATCTATAGTTTCATTGCTTCGTTCACCACGGTCGACTATATATGATTCTTTAACAGTTGTTAATAATTCATTTTCTGTAGCTTCTGTTTGTGAGATACCAAAGTCAAAAGCTTTTAAGAAACCATCTTCTTTATTTATTACTACATCCATGGTATAGTCTAAAATATATGATCCATATTCATCGCCAGAAGGACTACCATTCACGATTATTGAATATTTTAAATCAGAGCCAACTTCTTCATATCCAATGCGGGATGTTTCACCAAGATTAATCATGAAATAATTATTAATATACGTTAAGAAATAATATGAAGCAAACATGGATGTATTGAAATCAAGATCTTGTTTTAAAATTTCATCATTATCTGGAGTTCCCTCGTCGATTATTAGATACTTTCTCGCGGTATCATCTTCTTTGCCAATTTCATAATCGGTGATGGCATAGAAATATTCGCCTTTTACTCCTTTATAAGTCGTATATGTCTTATTAACAGGTTCATACATTGATGAAGAATCAGGAGCATTTTCCCATTTTATTGAAGAAGTTCCTAATGTGTAGGAAAAATCTTTATACATTGTCAGGTTTTCTTCAATAATTTGCTCTCTTGCTAAAGAATTAGAGTAGTAACTTTTAGTGACGCTTTTATGATATGAGACTGAGGTTTCTTTGCCTTCCGTATCCATATTGCTATATACTGCATTATATAAATCACCTAAGGTTTTAGGAATTTCGTATACATATTCTATTTCACTAGAACTGATAGATGATGACGAAGATGTCTCTGAATCAGGTCTTGAAATAGATATTATTGAGTTATTAGAAGAACTGCTACTTTCAATAACACTTGACAATGATGAGTTTTCACTAGACGAGATAGAATTTGTTGAACTTGAAGTGCTTGATTGACTAGATGTAGGTGATGAAACACAACCTAGCAATAAAAAAGCGCTGATAAATAATACTGATTTTTTCATTAAAACCTCCTAAAATAAACTTGATAAAGTTTCATAATTATATACAAATATTGAAAGGTTATCATCGTTAAATTCAATTAAACGTAATCCATATTCACGATTTTCATCATATCCAATGAAGAATCCAGAAGAGTTATCTTTTACAATGGAAAATCCACTGGTGTTTAATGTCGCAACATAGTTTTTTAAAGCATTCTTTGGGACATTAAAAATATCAATCATTGCATAGTCGGCATCATATAATTGTGAATTTCCGGTATAAAGTTTATATTCATCACTTTCATATACAGGTATGTCACCTGTAGTATTTAAGAATGTATTTATTTGTTCTATTGGCCAATCAGGACCAACATAAGAATACTTTATTTCATTTGAGAAAGGTTCTTTTTTTGCTGTTCCAAAATCTTGATTTCCTGATAGATCCTCAAATGCCCAATCAACAAATTCGCCATCATATGAGACGATGAATTTTGTTATTCCACTATCGCTTATATATAAATTAGTTTCTTCAAAGTTATCGTATATACCTGCAAAATTAAAATGAACATTTCCCATTTGCATTGTATAATCTTCAAAAATTTCAAAGCTTAAATTTATAGAAAGAATTCCGGTTGAAGAATGTATATACCATACACCGATTAATTCGGAATGAAATAAAGAATAATCAATTGATGAACTGCTTTCTTCAGAACTAGTGGTGCTATCGCTAGAACTTGAAACTGATAAAATATCACTAGAACTTGAACTTAATAAGCTACTATTTGAACTTATTTGATTTGTTTGATTACAACTGCATAACGCTAAAAGCGCAAAGATAATTAATTGTTTTTTCATATTTACTCCTCATATTTTGTAAAAGTATAAGTTTTTTTTGAATATGTTGATGAACTAGTTGCCATCTTACCCGTAAGAATTAGCCCACTTTTATCTAATGTTAAATTTTCTAATGTATAGAATAAAGTTGAATTTGTTGTTTTGACATTAGAGATAGCAATTTCAAAACCATTTATTTCATAGTCGAATGTGCCATATAGGGTGGAGTAATCTTCATTTCCATCAACAACCCTTCCTTTTCCATTTTCTAAGAAATTTAAGATATATGCTTTGTCTCCATTCATAGTTTTAAACTTTGTAGATAAAAGTGTTGATAGAACATCTGTTTCACTTATATTTTCATAAATGTAAATAACTTTTGTGATAGAAATATTTGGGTTTTCAATAGATGAAGCTTGTAAGATAACTTTGCCTTTGCTATTACCAGTTATAGAATATGATTTAGAAGTTTCATTATAACTTAATGTAGCAAATTCGCTTCCTTCAATAATAGATAATTGATAATTTGGATTAGCTCCATTATTTATTGAAGCGGTGACATTATCAATTGTATTACCGACTTTTAATCCGACATCATCGAGATTAATTTCAATGGAAGTAGCTTCTTTATAAGTGACATTTATTAATATTTGTCTTTGAACATTGTTTGAAGAAGCAAATGTTAATGTTGCTTGACCTGGACCTACGGCTTTTAATCCGCCCATAGAAGAATAAGTAGCAACATTATCATCACTTGATGATACATAAGAGATTGTATCAATCATTGAGGTAGCGGTTGAAGGAGTAAAGGTATCAACTTTATATTTTATATAATCTCCTACTTCAAAGTTTGTAGTATTTCCTTCATCTTCAAACTTATATGTTACGATACTATAGTCTTCAAAATAACATTGGCTAGGATGTAAAGAAAAACTACTATTAGTGGTTCTTACTCCGACTTGTTGAGTAAAATTATGTTTTATATAATCCACTGATTTTGGATTATTTGATAATTTATGGTTGGTAAAATCATAACTGGAACTATCATAATCATTGCTTTCAAAGTCAAAGGCTGTGATCATTCCTTCATCGTTTAAGGTTATTTCAAGTTTGAAAGTACGGAAATATGATACTTCTCCGAAATATTTTGCAATTTTTTCGTAACTTGCTTCAATAGTGTAAACATTATTTTTTTCAGTAAACTCATACGTAGTCCAATCGGCGGAATTTTCTAGATAAGAACTATTGATATATTCATTTTTTATAATGTTTGCGAATCCATATTGTGAACGATAATAAGCTAATGATGATTGTTTAGTCGCTTCAGCTAATGATATTTGATTTTCATCATCTCCAATTTGATTTACGGATGATGTTGAATAATTGCTACCTGTACGTATCAGTTGATAGTAGTAATTATTATAAATTCCATTAAACCCTTCATAGCTAGTTGTTTTATTAAGAATATTATCTTTTTCAGTGTAAGCACGTTCAACACCATTGGTATAAATATTAAATGTTTCGTTTTCTTCGTAATTAGTACTTGTTTTAGGACGTACACGGGTAATACTTCTAGTACCAGAGATTACTTTTTCTTGTTCGATAGATGTTGATTTTGTTAGTTTTTGCTCTAAGAACGTTTGTGAGTAAATTGAATCTTTAACAACAGAAAAAGTTACTGAATCAGAAAATAAATTATCAGTAGTAACAGAGATTGTTATATTTGTTTTAACTTTTCTAGCTGTAAGAAGACCACCTTTACTAACTGTTATATAATTAGAGGCATCACCAGAAGAGGTGGTTGAAGAAAAGGTAATGGTATTAACCGAATTGGCTGGAGTAATATTATATGATAATTGTATTCTTTGATTAACTTTCAAAAGATAAGTTCCTTTTTCATCTTGTAAGGTATCTTCTGGAACAATTAATTTTATAGATGTTGCTTGTTGACCAATGACATTTATTGTGGCATCATCAGTAAAGTTTCCATCTTCGGTTACGATGGTTACTTTTGTAGTACCAACGGATAATCCGCTTACTAGACCATTTTGATCTACTGTAGCGATTGTTTCATCTTCGACTTTGAAGGTAACGTTGGTATTGTCTACATTATTTGGATAAATTTTCCATTGAAGTGTCGCAGTTTCTTTTAAGTTTACATTTATAGTTTTAACAATAAACTTAATATTTGTAACTTCTACTTTGTCAACTGATGAACTTGATTCGATTATTGATTCACTGCTAGATTCACTTGAAAAGTTGGAATTTTCACTTGAAGAAATGAAATCTTCTCTAGATGATGAACTAGAGCTTTCTTGTGAAATAATGGATGAACTTTGCTGAGTAGAACTGCTTTGAGAAGATCCAATAGTAGTTTTATTGCAAGAAAATACTAAACAACTAAGTGATAATGTTAACAATAAAAGATTTTTTTTCATGCTTTCACCTCTAAAAATTTGGTATATTATACAATTTTTAAAAAGTATTTAAAAGTTATTTTTTAATATTATAAAATATTGTAAGATTAATCTAATTAAATTGTATTTAAAAGGAGCTTATTAAATGAAAAAAAGATTTTTATTTTTTCTTTGTATACCATTTATATTCTCATGTGATGGAAACAATGTATCTTCTGTTCAATCTAGTTCATCTTTGATGAGTAGTAGTGAAGTTGAAATTAGTAGCAGTGAAAGTTCATCATCCATTTGGAGTGAAAATGCTATATCTTTAGAAGAAGCAGAAAAATTAATAGAAAAGGCAAAGACATTTGAAAATGTTAATAAAATAGAATATTATCGCAAAGATAATTATCGTTATGAAAATATTACCTATAAGCGTTATGAAAATTTTTATACTTTAGAAGGAGAAGCTGATTCTTATACAGATTCATGGGATGATCCATCTAATGTCATCGGATATTATGGTTTTCCTAGCGATGGCTCAATTAATGTTTTCTATGATGTTTTAAAATCAGATGTTGCTACCCAACATGCTAGATTATATGAAATTAATGATAATCCAAAAACAGATACTCAAATAAGTGAGGATGAAGGAATATCTAATTTAAATAATTACGAGAACAATTTATCTAATTTTATTGATGAGACATATTATCTATTGAAAAATGATAAAACATATACAAATCCTAATTCTTTAAGAGCGGAACGCAAGGTGGTTAATAATGAAGATACTTTGCGTATTGTTGCTGAAAAAAATTATACATATTTATATAAAGACTATTTAGCTCAATATGAGATAAGTATCGTTATTAATGAGGATGGTTCATTTAAAAATGTTGATTTTAAATTAGATGATGCCGGGATAATAACTATTAATACTATAAAATTAACATATGGTGAATATTTTAAATCAAGTGAACTTGAAGAAATATTTAATCCAGAATTATACTTTGTGAAAAAAATAGACGTTTCTTTTAAAAATATTTATACACAGGTAAAAAATACTTTGACAATTGGCTCATCAGCTTATCTTATTCCGTATCATGAATATATAACTAATTCATCTGATTTTACATATTTACCTGCTACTGCTGTGGATTATTGGGATATAAATGTTTTATCTTCAAGCAATAAGAATGTTATTGATTATTCAGTTGAAGATGAGAGTTTTGTCTGTAAAAATGTCGGTAAATCAACTTTAACAATTGGAGCAAAATATAATCCATATTGCACTACAGAAGTTGAAGTTGAAGTTGTCTATGCAGAACCATCTTCAATAATTGCTAATTCACCATTTAATCAAGCGGATTATGTGGGCGAAGCATTTACCAATTGCGATGTTACAATTGGCGCGGAAGTTGGACCTTATTGCGCAAATCAAGAGATGATTGTAACTTCATCTAATGTTGAAATTGCAACTTGTTATATTGATGAAGACAATAATATTAGAGTTCATGGTGTTTCTAATGGTTTGGTTGCTATCACTGTTGCTAGTAAAGAAAATCCAAGTATCAATAGAGAGTTTTATTTAAATGTTGTTGGTGAGTTAAACAAAGACAAATTTATTGGATCTTGGGAAGAAACAACATACTATTCAACGTATGGTATGAAATTTGCTTATACATTTAATGCCGATGATACTGGAATGATGGTTATGGTTGGAAAAGATAATTATAATGTTGAACAAACATATAATATACCATTTACTTATACATTAGATGTAGCCACTCAAGATATTACAATTAAACCTATTGGTTGGACCGTAAATCAAGATTTGCTAACTGTTCATTATTATAATAGTGAATATTTACTAAGCCATTTTTCTTATGGTGAATACTATTTCAGTTTAAATTTAAAAAGAGTTGTTAATAATTAATTGATTTTAATATAACTTTGAATATCACAAACGTTTTTGGGAAATAATTATTTTTGTATTACATATCTTTATTATTAGAAAGGTTATCTTTAATAATGGAAAAATATACAAATGAAGCCCAAAAAATTATTACTGCTTGTGAAAATTTAGCTTTTCGTTTTTCTCATCGTCTAATTGGCAGTGAACATTTATTATTAGCGTTTTTGAAAACTAACAATGTTTTGTCAAAAGAATTGGAACATTATTCTATAACGTATGAAAAACTATATAATAAAATAAAAAATCTTTATCCGCATCAAGATAATGAACCTGTATATATGGAGTATACTTTGGAATTAAGAACAGTTTTAGAAAATGCTCGAGTCATTTCTCATCAATATCATGAAGAGGAACTAAGTATTAATTCTTTGGCTGCTTCTATTTTAATAAGCGACAATTCATTAGCATATGAACTATTAAAAAAGAATAATGTTGACATTCGTTTTATCAACCAAAATATTCAATCTAAAATGTCAAAACATAGTGAACTATCTACGATCACAGATTTACATGCATTAGCAGAAATTAATAAAGATCCTCTTATAGGAAGAGAACAAGAACTAAGACAATTAATAAATGCGTTATCGCGTCGAAATAAGCCTAATGCGATTTTAGTTGGAGAACCAGGGGTTGGAAAAACGGCGATAGTTGAAGAACTAGCTAATTTGTTAAAAGAGAATAAAATTGATTCATTAAAGGGAAAAGAGATTTATGAATTAGATTTAGCTTCAACTGTAGGTGGAACAAAATATCGTGGTGAATTTGAAGAAAAAATTAAAAAAATATTTAAAAAAGTAATTGATGATGGAGATTGTATTTTATTCATTGATGAAATTCATAATATTATTAAAGCTGGTGGCGCTGAAGGAGCAATAGATGCATCAAATATAATAAAACCATATCTAAGCCGTGGAGAAATACAAATTATAGGAGCAACAACGGAAGACGAATTCCAAAATATATTTGAAAAAGATAAAGCGCTTAAAAGAAGATTTCAGATTATTAAAGTTAGTCCATCTACAACAAATCAAACCAAAAATATTTTGTATAAAAGTAAGAACATATACGAAAGATTTTACAATAATAAGATATCAGATGAAGTTATAGATTACATTGTTGAGCAAGCAGAAGATTTATTACCTAATGCTTATTTTCCTGATAAGGCCATAGATTTATTAGATAATACATGTGTCACTTTTAAAGGTGATATTGGCAAAAAACAAGTCGATGATACTTTAAAGATGTTTTACCATGTTCAAGATAAAAATAGTGATAAATTTAGTGATTTATTTGCGGAATTAAAAAATAAAGTAATCGGACAAGATGCGGCAATTAATAAAATAAAAGAAAATGTTTTATTGATGAACGAAAATAAAAGAATTAATAATGAAACCTTACTTAATTTATTGTTTATTGGACCATCGGGGGTAGGAAAAAGTCTATGTGCACAAATTATTGGAGAAAAGTATTTTGGTGAAGAAAATATTGTCTATCTTAATATGTCATCGTATAAAGATTTTGATGGTTTAAATAAATTATTAGGAGCAAATTACACTAATGGAATAAACTCTAAATTAATTAGAGAATTAAAAGCTCATCCACGTAGTTTACTTATAATTGATGAAATTGAAAAAGCTAATAATGAAATAATTGATTTCTTTTCACAAATTATGGATAAAGGGTACTTTGACACTTTAAAAGGAGAGCGAATTTCATGTAAGAATGTAATGATTATAATGATAACAAATCATGGATTTGATAAGAACTATTCGTTTTCAAAGATTACAAAGAATATTGATGAAAAATTAATAATTAATCATCTCAAAGATCGATTTAGATATGAATTTTTATCACAATTTGATGATTTAATATGCTTTAATTATTTGACAAAAGAAAATTTAAAAATAATTGCTAAAAAGTATTTAGAAAAAGTTAATGTAAATATTGATCAAGAAAAACTTGAGGATATTTTTTCGTTCCAAGAGGGTGAATATCTTAAATTTGGTGCAAAGATGATTCAAAAAGATTGCAAAAAAATTCTTGTTAAAGAATTAATGAATAAACAATATTAAATATCCCGAAAAATCCCTATATATTAGATGTAGGGATTTATTTATATTAGCTGTTTTTTCTTTACATCACTATTTTAATAGTGTACAATCAATGTGCGTAGTTAGTGAAGAACTACACACCCTTCTGTTAATGAATGAACATTAACCAAGAAGACCATAGGAGGTGTAAATATGAAAAAGTACGAGATTATGTATATTCTTAAA